>JAFCZU010000077.1 GCA_019314185.1 Deltaproteobacteria bacterium
TACCGATAAAAGAAAGCTTTTCGTTTTCGTATTATTATAAGAGGGCGGGGAATAGCCACGCACCTCCGTTTGAATTTTATTTTCTTTAACTTTGAACATACAAGAACACGAAGGTTTTTTCTTTATCTTCACGTCCTTCGTGTTCTTCGTGGTAAAAAATATTAGTGGCATCCGTAAATAAGGATGCCAGTTTAGCCAATATTCAGGTGGTAGCTATTTTCAATATAAGACTGTATCTCGCCAATGAGAAGAAATGCTTTCTTAAGAGTAAGTCTCTCGATATCTGTAAGTTCAGAAGGGTTGATGTAATTATCCGGCTCTTTGCCATGTTTTATCATATTGAGTTGGTTCATAAGGCGCAGCCTCATTTGAAATTCGTATGATTCTCTTATCCTTACAGCAAAGTCATTGGATATAATATTTTGTTCCTTTAGAGATTCTATTCTTTCAAGAGTATTGGTTGCCGCTATTCCATGATCAAGGGACACAAGCCTGGCTAAATCCACGAAAGGAACCATGCCTTTTGTCTTAAGATCGATATGCCCCTTATATTTACCGTTTTTTTCCGTAATTAATTTTTTAAACATGGAAAGTGGCGGTCTTGCCGTCATACAGTCTCGTGCCAGATGGTGGATAAAGATTTTTTCATGCAGTCCTCTTTTGATCAAATGATTTCGCAATTTGTGAGCTAACTCCATTTTGCCAAATGCGGGTCTAAAGTCAAAAAATATGGTTGAGTGCAAAACCTGTTTTGGATCAGGAGAAAATATCCAATGGTCAAAAAGGCTTTGCCATGCGGAAAACGGCAGGTTCCACTCAGGGTTTGAAGCCATTATATCTCCATTGCACAGAGTATAACCGCATTTAGCAAGATGGCCAACAGCCTTTTTCGCGAATTCCAGAAAATATTTACGGGCTTTATCTTCCTGTTCTTTGCTGTCAAGGTCTTCAAATATAATAGCATTATCCTGATCCGTTGAAAAAGTCTGTTCTTTTCTTCCTTCACTTCCCATTACTATCCAGCAGAATGGCACGGGTGGAGAACCCATTTCTTTTATTAACAAGGTAAGGATGCGGTCTAAAATCTGGTCATTGAGTACGGTAACCATTCTGGTGATATTGTTTGCTTTAGCACCATCCTGGATAAGGGTTCTTACAACACCCTGAATTTTTTCAGGAAGGGCGTATAACTCGGTGATTTTTCTTTGAGCTGTAATTTCACTGAATAATACAACAGGTGAGTTTCCTTGAAGAAGGAGTATGTCATGGGCAGTAACAACACCTATAATAGTTCCCTGCTGTTCAACCGCAAGGTGATGAATGCGGTTTTTCAGCATATAAATAAGGGCGTCAAAGCAGACAGATTGCGATGAAATGGTTTTTACCGGAAACGCCATGATCGATTTGACAGGTTCATCATGGTTGAGCCCTCTTGCAAGCAGCTTAGTCCTGAGATCTTTATCTGTAATAATGCCTTCGATCTTTCCTTCCCTGTTTTTGACAAGCAGAGAACCTATCTGGTATCTGGCCATTTTTTGTGATGCTTTTTGCACTGTGTCATCATGATTGCAGATATGAAGTTCTTCTTTTATAACCCCGGCGATATTCTGGCTGAAAAGAGAAAGGGAGCTTTCTGCTTTTGGAACACCACTTTTTTTACGCAGCTCGTTATAGGCGGTATGAATATATTTTTCGCAAAAACTCTTCAGGTAAAAAACAGCAAACCATGTATATGTATTGATCAGTTTCCGAAAATCTGTTTTTGAAACAAGGATACAATTAGTATCTTCAATAGACTCTACATTTAAATTTGCTCTTGTTTCCATGATGATGCCAAGAGCGCCAAAATAATCACCGGCGCTCCTGTATTCCTTAAGAATTGTCATGCCTTTTTCATCTTTAAGATACAGTTTTACTCCGCCGCTTACAATCAGGTGAAGAGCGTCAATATCCGTCCTGTCCTGGCTGAATATCAGACTCCCTTTGGGATATAATTTAAACTTTGCTTTTTGTAAAAGTTTGTTAATATCCTGGCCGGCAAGATGGTTAAAAGGGGAAATGTTTTTTAAAAAATCAACTTCTGCTTTTAAATCTTTCTTTTTTATGTTATTGTTTTTCATAAATATTATATAGTATTAAACAAGTTTTTTTTCAACTTTAAGTTTGATGAATTCGTAAAAAGTATGATTGTATCTTCTCAATAAATCCGGGCGGCTAATTTCAGGTTGATTCTCAGCCGGCAAGCGCTTATTCACCACAAAGCACACGAAGAAACACGAAGTTATTGTTTTTATTGGATTTCTTTGTGGCCTTCGTGGTAAAACAATCATAACAAAATGTTTGCTCACAGCTCTTAGACACAATTCATGCACGGACTTTTTGAGAAGTTACGTATGATTTGCCACCTTTTTTGCTTTAACTGTTTGATAAATATCTTGGAGGAATAAATGGGCGGAATTACATGGGTTTATATAATGCTGGGTATTTATATCACATATTGTTTTTATTGGGGCCTCAGGGGGTATTATACTGAAAAGACATCTGCCGGTTATGCTATTGCCGGCAGATCAATCCCGTTTGTTGCATTTTTGCTTGCAGCTACCGCAGCTTCCTTCAGCGGGTGGACATTTATCGGGCATCCGGGGTTAATCTGGCGGGATGGTCTATCCTATGCTTTTGCTTCATTTTATGTTCTGACTATTCCTATAACCGGGGCATTTTTTGCCAAAAGAACCTGGCTGATGGGCAAAAGATACGGTTTTATCACACCTGGCGATATGTTCTCTTATTATTATAACAGTGAAGCAATACGTTTTCTCGTAGTTGTTACAGCGGTTTTGTATGCTGTGTTTTATTCCGCAGTTCAGTTGATGGCTGCTGCCGCCCTTTTTAATGTTATAGCTGGTGTGCCGATAATATTTGGCGCTATTTTTATGAGTTTTATTGTTTGGTTCTATGTATGTACAGGCGGTCTTAAAGCAAGCACATGGGTCGGAGTAATCCAGTTTGTGCTCCTTGTTACCGGTATTGTAATCCTTGGCACTTATGTGCTCATCCATTTTGGTGGCTGGAGCAAGTTTTCAGCGCTTATCACCGAACTTGGGCCTGAGACTCTGGAAGTTCCGAAAGTAATTAATTTTGGGCTTGGAGGAGGATGGACAAGCGTGATGATCCTGACTTATATGTTTGCCTTGATGGGGATACAGTCATCACCCGCTTTTACCATGTGGGCATTTGGAATGAAGTCTCCAAAACCGTTTGCGCTTTTTTTCTTTACGGCTTTCCAGGGCATAGGAGCAAAAATTCTCCAGATTAAAGGTATCGGGGCATTTGCTGATATCGCCAGCGATAAGGTAGTTGTGCCGCTGCTCATGCAAAGCTTCCTGCCGCCATTCATGCTTGGCCTTGTTTTTGTCGGGGCTATAGCTGCTATTCATTCCACCGCAGCGCCATATATTGGTACAGGAGGATCTATCCTTTTACGGGATATCTATTGGCGTTATATTAAAAAACAGAAGTGCAGTGATTCCGAGCAGATTTGGGTCAACAGAATATGCGCAACCCTTCTTACTGTCGCTGCTTTAATAGTCGGGCTGACTTCGACGTCAGCACTTGTAATTTTAGGAGCTCTGGCAACCGCCTTTGGATTTATTATGTATATACTGCTTCTTGGCACGCTCTGGGGATTCAGGTTTCCCGCTGTCGGAGCAGCGCTTGGAGTTCTTTCCGGCATGATTGCAGTATTTGTAACCTATAAAATAATTCCGAATCCTTTATCCATGCATTGCGCTTTCTGGGGAGTATTTGTCGGACTGTCAGTTGCATATCTGTGCAGAGGTTTTGGAATAAAGGATAATGACACGACTGTTAAGAGACAAAAAGAAGTTCGAGCATGGCTTGACAGTGTTGATGCGCCGAGTAAATCCGGCAGAAAGTGGCGCAACGCCATGAAAATTATCGTGCCTGCCTGGTATTTCTTTGCCATTGGCCCGGCATGTATCCTTGGCAATAAGGCATTTTCATTTGCCGGTTTTCCACATCTCTGGTCATGGCAGATATTCTGGTGGATTCTGGGAGTTATTATGATGTGGGCTCTTTGCTTTAAGGCTGAAATGTCCACTACTAATGAAAAACAGCTTGAGCGCGCCGATAGAGAAACCAGGATAGTTGTAAAAGAGGTGTAATAGTAAGTAGCCGCTCACGGCTTGAAACTTGAAAATGGAAATTTAGGAGAGATTAAAATAGAAATTGGGAAGAACAGCATAAACGCCGAATTTCCAATTTCTATTTTCGTAATTTAGTGCTTTGAAAATTTGGTTGTTTTCGTTGTGATAATTCGAAAAAAGCATTATTTAAATATCGAATATCGAACAAGGAATTTCGAATGATGAAGTGTGGAATCGCTACGCTCCAAGCGTCGCCTACGGTTATGTCCCGGCAAGCTATCTTTTATAGTAGTAAAAATGATAGAATACCTTACTTCGACATTCATAATTCCTTGTTCGATATTCTGCGGTTCAAAACAAATCCGTAAGTTTGAATTCGTTTGAAAAAGCTAAAGTCTTACCTATTTTCTAATTTCAATGTTCCGTGAACGTTTACAATAATAATCTATAAGTCAGGGAGATCAACCTTGTGAAAAAAGAAGATATAATATTGATAGCTGTTGTTACCTTTTCAATCTTGTGGGTTTTAGCGTTTAAAACAGGTATCTTTGGATGATGAATTAGAAATTGAGGAATTGAGGGATTAACCTCTGAACCCCTTATTGGTTTATTCACATGCCACAGACAATACTTATAGTAGATGACGAACAGAGCATAGTTGTTCCGCTTAAGTTTCTAATAGAACAAAAAGGTTATAACGTTATTACTGCATCAAGCGGAGAAGATGCTGTTGACAAAATCTCAAAATTCCAACCCGACCTTATTTTGCTTGATATAATTCATCCCGGTCTTGATGGTTTTGAGATCTGCCGGATAGTTCGTGATAATCCTGAGTGGAAGGATATCCGAATTATTTTTGTGACCACTATGGCGCGAAACGTGGATATTGCCAAGGGTTTGGCATTTGGAGCAGATGTTTATATAACAAAACCATTCTCAAATTCAGAGATAATACAACAAATCAGAAAGTTACTTAATTCAACCGATGAATCTAAACAATAAATTCTGGTGGTTTGTAGCTGTTTCTGTATCAATCACCCTTATCATTATTTTTAGCCTTGCTGTTTTGTTCTGGCATCAGTTGTCGCTGGAAGAAAAATTATTTTTACTCAGCATTATCAGACAGAATTTCTTATATATCTTCAGCGCTGCTTTTCTCATACTTGCAGGCTTAGGATTTGCGCTGGACGGTATTTTTCATGTGTATATTATCCCTATCAGCAAACTTGTTGAAGAAACCACTCTGATAACTTCTGTAAATACTTCCCACCGTATATCTCTCGAAGGCAGTAAAGATATCATGCGGCTTGCTCAAATAATAAATGAAGGCGCAGACCGTTATGAGGAATTACAGAAAAATATTGAACAAAGAATCGATCTGGCAAAGTCGAAGTCTGAAAAAGAGAAAAACATCCTTGCGGCTTTTATGTCCGAATTGCCGGAAGGAGTGCTGATATGCAATGCTGAAGGCAGGATCCTGTTTTACAGCAAACAGGTCAAACATATGCTTACAGGCGCAAATAATATCATTCCAGATTCAAAACCCGAATCGGATAAATCCCTGTTTAGACCCGTAGAGAACTTTATCGGTTTGGGACGTTCAATATTCAATATTGTTGACAAAAACCTGATTGCACATGCTCTGGACGAGATAGCAGAAAAATTAGAGCATAAAGAAGCGGATATCAGTTCAAATTTTGTCGTTGTCGGTAAGGGTAATAAACTCCTGCGGGCACAAGCGGTTCCCATTTTGAGCCATTTGAGAGAGTTTACAGGCTTTATCATTATTTTTAATGATATCACACAACAGACTGAAGCCGATAGAATTGTAAATTTTATGCTGCAATCTCTTACAAAGAGTATGCGTTCTTCACTGGCAGGTATCAGGTCCAGCATTGAAGCCATAGTTGAATATCCTGACATGGAAAGCGAGCAGCTTCAAAAATTCAGGAAAATTATCCATCACGAATGCATAACCCTTGGTAAAGTTCTGGATAATATGAGTTCTGATGATTCCAGCCGCTTTGTTACTCAGTGGCCTCTTGTTCCAATACTTGACCAAAACTTTATTGAATTAATAAAGAGTAAGGCCGAAGAAAAATTAGATGTTATTATTGATATAGAATATTCAGACTGTCATAACAGTGTTAAAGTTGACAGCTATTCAATAATCTTAGGCATGTTATGTGTGTTGAATCAATTAAGCGCTGAAATAAAAAACAGGAAATTTATATGTAAAGTCCAAAAAACAGGAATCTTTGTAAATTTTGATTTAATATGGCAGGGCAGCCCGATAAAGAGTGAAACATTGCGAAAATGGGAAAACCAAATCCTGATTCTCAAAGATGAGGAGCTTCCATTAAGTTTAAAGGCGGTGTTACAGTACCATGAAGCGGAAATATGGTCAAATGTATGCGATGGTGAAAGGGATAAATCGTATTTGCGTTTAATTCTACCGGCTATAGAAACATGCGAGCCTGAAAATATAAGAAGAATCACTATTCTACCGGAAAGCCGCCCTGAGTTTTATGATTTTGACATGTTCAGCCAGCCTGGCCAGGTTCCGGAATTAGACAATCGACAGTTAAACGAACTTGTATTTACTGTTTTTGATACTGAGACAACAGGCCTGGATCCAAGGGGAGGGGATAAAATAATTTCCATCGGATCTGTCCGGATTGTAAATTGCCGCCTGCTGCGTGATGAACATTTTGAACAGTTTGTTGATCCTGAACGTTTCCTGCCATTTGAATCAATAAAGATTCACGGCATTCAGCCTGAAATGTTAAAAGGTCAGCCGACTATCGACAAAGTACTTCCATTTTTTTATAGATTCGCTGAAGATACTATTCTCGTTGCCCATAATGCTGCTTTTGATATGCGTATGCTTCAGATAAGCGAGGCTGAAACAGGGATAAAGTTCATTAATCCCGTGCTGGATACTTTGCTGCTTTCAGCGGTTGTTCATCCTACTCAGGATAATCATGATTTAGAAGCTATAGCCAAACGGCTTGGCACAAGTATTGTTGGAAGGCATACCGCTTTGGGTGATGCTATTGCAACAGGCGATATTTTTCTCAAATTAATTCCGCTTCTCGCTAAGCAGGGGATTTATACTTTAAAAGAGGCTAGAATTGCTTCTCAAAAAACCTATTATGCGCGTCTGAAATATTAGGTGTAACATTTTAGCTTTTTGAAAATATGGCTGCTCCAGATATAATTAAATTTAAATTCAAACGTAGGGGCGGGTTTCAAACCCGCCCCTACTTGGGTAAGGATTTAGGGGTTGATGGATAAATCAATGATAGACAATAATAATCATGAACTGATAAAGGTAGAAGGTAAATTGATAGTCAGTCAGGCTGTTCAATTTTTATCTGGTGTAGCCCCTTTTTCTTTTCTTCCAGGAAAGGAACTTAAAGAAATTGCAGATCATCTTTATACAATCCGTTACCCAAAAAATACTGTTCTGTTCTTCCAGGGGCAGTCAAGAATGGACAATCTTTATATAATCCAGAAAGGCGCTGCCGAACGGTATTATGAAGAAAATGACCGGAAAATACTTCACTGCAAATTGAGCAAACAGGATATGTATGGCGGAATTTCAATGCTTTTAAACAACGGAATCGCTGTCCGCACAATTAAAAGCAATGAAGATTTATACTTATATGCTCTCCCTAAAAATATTTTTTTAGATATTTGCGCACGATATGAATCATTCTCAGATTTTTTTACCGATACATTCGGAAAACGGATGCTTGACAGATCCTATGCTGAAATCTTTGCAAAAAGCATTAAGCCTGAGGATAAGGCGCTGCAATTCTTTAATCAGCCTGTTTCAAGCATATTCAGCAGGATTCGGGCTTATTGCGATACTGATTTGCCTGTTCGTAAAGCCGCGGTACTGATGAACCGGAACAAATGCAGCGCCATTTTGATAAAAAGGCCTGATGGAGAATTTGTTGGAATAGTTACCGACACTGATTTAAGAAAGAAAGTTATTGCAACAGGATGTGATATTGAAAAGCCTGTTTCCGAGATTATATCATCTCCTCTAACAACAATTTCAGCACAGACACTTATAGTTGAAGCTCTTCTGACAATGATGCAAAAAAACATTAAACATCTTGCTGTAACAGATAGCGACAAAAAGGTTGTCGGAATGGTTACTAACCGTGATCTGCTTATAGCGCAGGGACAGTCGCCTCTCCTGTTTATTCGTGATATAAATTCCGCGAACAGCGTGGAGCAAATTATTGATACACATAAACAGCTACCTGGATTAATTCAGAGCCTGATAAACAGCGGTGCTAAAGCAAACAATGTTACAATGCTGATTACTATGATTTCAGATGCTATATCGGATAAACTGATCAGGTTTGCTATTAACGAATTGGGTACACCGCCTGCCTCATTTGTATTCATGATATTAGGTAGTGAGGGGAGAAAAGAACAGACACTTAAAACCGATCAGGATAATGCGATAATATTCAAAGATGTTTCGGAAGAATCACTACAAAGTGTTCAAGACTATTTTATAAAGCTTGGAGAAAAAGTTTGCACATGGCTTGATCGAGCAGGATATGCATTTTGTAAAGGTGATGTAATGGCAAAAAATCCCAGATGGTGTCAGCCATTATCTGTCTGGAAAGAATATTTTTCAACATGGATTCATGCGGCGGAACCCGAAGATTTGCTTCAATCAAGCATTTTTTTCGATTTTCGCGGCGGTTATGGTAATAAAGACCTGATAGTTCAGTTGCGAAAATTTCTCTTTGATTCACTTGGCGGATGGTCGGGATTTTTTCGCCATCTTACAGAAAACGCATTGCACTTTAAACCTCCTATCGGCTTTTTCCGGAATTTTGTGGTTGAATCAAAAGGTGAGCACCGAAACTCTTTTGATATCAAAAACGCAATGATGCCGATTGTCGATTTTGCAAGGATATATGCTTTAAAAAACAGGATTGAAGAGACAAATACTCAGGAAAGGCTGAACCAGCTTTATTTAAGAAAGATTTTATCATGGCAGGATTACAATGAAGTTGAGCAGGCTTACAGCTTTCTGATGCAAATGAGATTTATGCGTCAGGTTGCATCAATTATTGAAGAAAATGAAAAACCTGATAATTATATCAACCCCAAAAAGCTCTCCAGTATTGAGCAAACAATGTTGAAAGAGATTTTTAAAAGGATAGAAAAAATTCAGTCAAAATTGGGTTTTGAATTTACAGGGTTGACGTAAACAAAGGGGTCAAGGATTCAAGATTAAACTGATTTACGGGGAATAGATTCTTAAACTTATGCCGATTTTAAAACTTTATATAGACCGAAAGGTTGCTGATTTACCAGGTGTTGTTTCTATGAAATCGCGTTTTAATTTGCCTTTTTCAATAGTACAGAATGCGCGCGAAGTTTTTGAGGCTGTATCTTCTGCTGATGATCCTGTTCAAAAAGGGAAAGAGGTTCTTTTCCTTACACAAAACAAGGGTGCTTTTATCAGGAATTGTCCAGGAACAAGTTATTATACCTGTTGCGGCTACGAAATACTGCACATAGGAACTTTTTGCGTTATGGACTGTGCATACTGCATACTTCAGTCCTATTTTCATCCGCCTGTTCTTCAGTATTTTGTTAATCATGATCGTATGCTGGCGGAATTGGATAGTCTGTTTGCTAAAAAAAAGCGACACAGAATAGGAACCGGTGAGTTTACAGACAGCATGATCTGGGAAATGTGGACTGATCTGTCTGATCTGCTTGTGCCAAAATTTGCCGGGCAGTCCCATTCAATATTGGAACTTAAAACCAAAACAACAGCTATTGATAAGCTGAAGCACATCAATCACAACCGGAAAACGATAGTTTCATGGTCGCTCAACACAAATAAAGTAATTCAAAATGAAGAACGCAATACAACTTCGCTTTCCGCCAGATTAAAAGCAGCGGCAAAATGCGAATCCTGGGGATATCAGCTTGCTTTTCATTTTGACCCAATGGTTATTTATGATGGATGCGAAGAAGATTACAGAGAAGTAATAAATCAGCTTTTTTCCCATATTTCCGCAAAAAATATTGTATGGATAAGTCTGGGTACATTCCGTTTCATGCCTTCCTTAAAATCAATTATTCAAAAACGTTTTCCTGAATCAAAAATTATATACGGAGAATTCATATCGGGCATGGACGGTAAAATGAGATATTTTAAGCCGTTGCGGATAAAACTTTACCGAAAAATAGTATCTTGGATAAAAGAAATAGCTCCTGATGTGCTGATATATTATTGCATGGAAGATGATGAAGTATGGGAAAAATCTCTCGGATTTGTTCCATCCGACAAGGGAGGACTGCCGTTAATGCTTGACAACAGCGCTATGCAGCATTGCGGACTGGAAGCCTGACACCGAAATTGGGCAAAAGGGGACGTTTTGCAAAGATCTTAAGGACTCAAGGGCTCGAGTGAGATTAATAATCCTTCATCAGCCTGACAATCGGAGCAGTTACATGTATTTTTGCTTCACTTTCAGTATTCTTTTTACAGATTTCATTCCTTTTGCCATAGTTTTTTGAGAGACTTTCAGTCTATTTAATATTTCATTAAAAGCTTTTTCAATATCAGGTCCTTTGTGGCAGATAAGGGCTATATCGATATCTGCCGAAAGCATTTGCTGAATTATTGTTTTAATATTATATTTTTTTTTAATTGCTCCCATATCCAGATCATCAGTCATGATTAGTCCGTTAAACTTCATTTTTTTACGCAAAAGATCTTTTGCAATCCTGATTGACAGGCTCGCAGGCCAGTTTGAATCAATGTTTTTATAAAATATATGGGATAACATTATTCCTGCCACGTTATGCTTTATTGCCGCCTTGAAAGGCAAAAGGTCAACAGCTTCCAGATCTGCGATCTTGGTGTTTAACAGCGGCATATCAAGGTGTGAATCAAGCGTTGTTCGGCCTATGCCTGGAAAATGTTTTGCTACAGACATGATTTTGTTTTTCTGTAGATGCTCAATTATTTTTACACCAAGCTTTGAAACCCACATCGGTTCATTTCCGAATACTCTTTCAGCCATTATGCTTTGAATACCTTTGGGTGCTATATCAAGGACAGGGGCCATATTCATGTTGATGCCAACATCTGTCAGTTCTTTAGCGGTTATTTCAGCAAAATTGACAGCATCTTCCTCTCCCCGCATTTTGGGATTGCCGGAAAACTGAGTAAATGGGGCTTTTAGCCTGACTACTTGTCCGCCTTCCTGGTCAATGGATATAAATAAAGGAGGCTGGCTCTGTTCCAGAGCATATTCTTGAGCCGAAAAACACAGGTCTTTTATTTGTTGCGGAGAAGATAAATTTTCAGCAAAAAGAATTATTCCTCCAACTTTAACTGTATTTATAAGAAGCTTAAGGTCATCATTTAGTTCTGTTCCATTAAACCCGACCATCAGTCGTTGTCCTGCTAACTGTTCATTTGTAAATGCTTTAATTTTCATATTGATTCTGTTATGTTGCATATAGAAGTTTACCCAAAATTGCCAAGTTGGATTTCGGGAACCTGTTTATAAAGAAACAGAATAGCTTTAGGAGCCTGATTCTGAGCTCTGAGCGATAGAAGCAACTTTTTTATTGGCCAACCCTTGTTTTTCATTTTATATATATTCAATAATATTGACATATTTATAGTAAAATTATAATGTTTTTTGCAATAGAAAATCGTGAAGCGATTAACTTCTAACTCAAGTTTCGCACCCTTTAATTTAGCCAAAGCGTTAGACGGCAAGGGCTAAAAATAAATTTTAAGGCGAAATATACTGCCTGTGCTTTTTACAACGGCGCCAATCAATTAATACTCATTTGCGCCTGATCGTAATGTATGTTGCACAGGTTGCCGGTTACGAAATATAAGCAAATGATTTCGCTGTTAAAATATTATTTTCAACCCTTACCGTCTTGATATTGATAGAAATCAAGGGTGCGAAACTTGAGCTTCTAAAATGTGGAACTTGAACGATTACAGAATTATATTAGTGATGATCAGCGTATATCTGTAGTTGAATAGTATAATCTATGCTTTGCAGTATATGAATTTCGCAATAATTTTATATGGTGATAAGATGAAAAAAATATTTGATGGTAAAAAAACAGCAAAATTAGGTTCTGAAAAGAATCCAGCTATTGTTAATGTTCAAACAAAAGAAAGATTGAAAGAAGTAGCATTGATATTTGAAAAAAACGGTTGGAAATATACAATTGGATTGGAGTCAGATAAACCGGAGGATCTTATCGATTTAGAGATATTATTGAATCCATCCAAAACTATGATAGCTGAAAAGAAAATTGGGCGTAACGAGCCATGTTCATGTGGAAGCGGGAAGAAGTATAAAAAATGCTGCGGTAAATAAGGTTGTTTTATATTCTAACAGACTAGAATTATAAGGAGTCTTCTTGTCGAACATCATATAAAGTAAGTATCCGGCTTGCTGGTTGTTCGCTACAATTCATTGTTAAACGAGGAGGAATAGATATGGGTGATAAGGGTAAAAAAGATAAAGGAAAAAAGGAAGAACTGAAAAAGGCCAAGCTTAATCTAAAGGAAAAACGAAAAATGAAAAAAGACAAGAAGAAATAAATACCCAATGCTGTTGGGTTGTTACACATTTTTTATGAACTCGTAAAAAGTCGTCACTCCGGCGAAAACCGGAGTTTAGATAATTTGCAACTACTTGAAAAGACTGAATTCAGGCTTTTGCCGGAACGACAAAAAAATGGTTTTTTGACTTTTTGCGAGACCATTATTTTCCAAAGGTCTCTAAAATTTGGAGAGTGCCGAGGGACAGAATCGAACTGCCGACACGCGGATTTTCAGTCCACTGCTCTACCGACTGAGCTACCTCGGCATTGAAAAAAAGCTATAATGATCAGAAACTGGTGATTTTGTCAAGAAATATTTAACCCAAGATCACCAAAAAGATATTGTATCAGAGCGGATGCGGTAATTGTAGCTGTTTCAGCTTTTAATACGCGTGGGCCAAGGGCAGAAATAAGGAAACCGCAGTTTCTGGCGTTTTCAATTTCTTGTGATGTAAAGCCACCCTCCGGCCCAATCATTATGCAAATTGTACTAATATGTCTGTCGTGTTTTGTAAGTATTGAGTTGATAGATGTTGTTTCATCTTCATAAAAAACTATTTTTAGATCACAATCCTTTACGGCTTTTAACATATCTTTAAAAGATACTGTTGCTCCGATTTCTGCAATCCGGTTTCGCTTGCATTGTTTAGGGGCTTCAGCAGCAATTTTTTCCCATCTTTCCCTGCGAGCGGCAAGCCGTTTTTTATCCGGCCTGGGAATGGATCGCCTTGCAATAAAAGGTATCCATTTTGTTATTCCAAGCTCCGATAACTGTCTGACAAGTGTGTCCATTTTCCTGTCTTTTAAAAATGCCTGTGCTACGATAATTTGAACAGGTGATTCTGTTTTTGATGGGAAACGATGAATTATCAATACTTCAACGATGTTGGTAGATAAATGTATTATTTCGGCTTCGTATTCAAAGCCGAGACCGTCAAAAAGTCCTATTACGTCTCCGAGTTTCAGTCGTAACACCTTTTTTATATGTTTTGCGTCAGTACCGGTGATGATCGATTTTGAGTCTGTAATACCTGATTGATTAATATGAAAATATCTCATAATGTTTTATTATAATTTAAACTCGCATTTTGTAAATCATTTTTTGAGTGGAATCGTAACAAATTAAAAAAACGTAATAATTCCGCTACAAAGACACTAACTCATCAAGATATATAATATAATTCTTAATGTACAGTATATCCCGTATATATAACTTTTTTCTTCTCTTTTTGATAAGGCATTGTAATTAAAATTCTTTTGTGGCTTTGTGGTTGAACTTTTACAAAAAAGTAAATATCTTGACACACACATATACGGTATGATAAATTTCTTATTTATTATAATAGGCTGTTAATATTAAATAATGGCGCATAGAGACCTTTGAAAAATGCTCAATTTTGCCTGCCCTGTTAAATTTGAAAACTATTTAACCGGGGTTTGAATACAAGGAAGGCGAAAATTTTAACCGTAGGAATACATTGAGTGTTTCGAGGCTTAAAATTTGAGACTGGCGTAGCAACCGGGCAAAAGAGGCGTTTTGCAAAGGTCTCGCATAATGTTTAGCAATCTGGGGTTATTATGATAGATAATAATGAGACCGGTAAAGCAAATGAAGTTGGAAAATCGCTGGAAGATGAAGAGATTATAGAACTAACCGACGAGGTTGTTAATGCGTCTGAAGAGAAAATAATAGAACTGACAGATGTTGTTGAACAATCGCCTTTGACGTATGAGGAAAAAACAATCTCTGTATTTGATGATGACTCGGAAACCGGTCTTGTACTCGATGAAGTATTTGATGAAGAACGTAGTAAAGAACAGATCATAGAGGATGATTTTATCGGTTCATTGGGGATGGAGTTAGAAGCTGAAAGCACGCAAAAAAAGGATCTTACTTCTGAGGCAGTTTCTTTGTCTTCTGAACAGATAGATGAGGCTTTAGAGCGTGTTATAAAGAGGATGTATTCCAAAAAGATAGAGAGTATGATTGCTGAGATGATTGAAAAAGCGGTTACCAAAGAGATAGAAAAAATGAAAGGGATACTGATAGATGGTGTAGAGGGAGCAGGTAAGGATTAACGGATTAAAATGTTTATGATAAGAGGATATTGAACGGCAGAGTAAAGCGTTTTTTGAACGTCGAACATCGAATGTTGAATATCGAATGATGAAATCGCTTCGCCAGTTTATAAATTGACAGAATACCTTATTCAAAATTCGACGTTGGATGTTCGACGTTCATAGCCTTTTAGAACAAAATTCTATCTCTAAGGGTTCGTGGGCAACAAAAAACTAAATATTACGAGGTTTGTAATTAATACAACTGTTGGGGATTATTTGATAATCCCCTTTTCAATTTTTTTAATACTTTTTAAGGTGAATTATATATGAGTTTAAATCTGCTTGAAAAAGGTTATGAGCCACAAGACGTTGAAAAACGCTGGTATGATTTTTGGGAAAAAGAACAACTGTTTGCCGCTGATGAAGAGAGTGATCAGAAAAGTTATTCAATTGTGATTCCACCGCCTAATGTTACCGGTGTGCTTCACATGGGGCATGCATTAAATATTACATTGCAGGATATTCTTTGCCGCTACAGAAGATTGCGGGGAGATAATGTTCTATGGATGCCGGGAACAGATCATGCTGGTATTGCGACCCAGAATGTTGTGGAAAGAAAACTTGCCGCTGAAGGGCTGAGTCGCCACAAGTTTGGCAGGGATAAATTTATAAAGGCTGTCTGGGAGTGGCGCAAAGAGTATGGCAGTGCGATAATTAATCAGCTCAAATCTCTTGGGGCTTCATGTGACTGGAAGCGTGAACGCTTTACAATGGACGAGGGGTTGTCACGGTCAGTGCGCAAGGTTTTTGTAACTCTGTTCAATGAAGGTCTTATCTATCGCGGAAATTACATGATTAACTGGTGCCCGCGCTGCAACACAGCTCTTGCCGATCTTGAGGTTGAACATGATGATCATAACGGTCATCTCTATTATATCCGCTATCCTTTTGCAAAAGGTTCAGGCAGTATCGTTATTGCCACTACCAGGCCTGAAACTATGTTGGGTGATACAGCGCTGGCTGTAAATCCTGATGACGAGCGGTATAAAAACATCGGTTCTGATCATGTGATTCTTCCTCTTGTAAACAAGGAGATTCCGATAATCAAAGACTCTTATGTTGATATGTCATTTGGAACAGGCGGGCTTAAGGTTACACCAGCTCATGATCCTAACGACTTTGAGATAGGGTTGCGCCATAATCTTCAAACTGTAAAGGTTATCGGAGATGACGGAGTTATGACGTCAGAAGCCGGTAGATTTGAAGGGCTTGACAGGTTTAAATGCAGGGATGCTGTTATTAAAGCGCTTAAAAAGGAAGGATACCTGGAAAAAATTGAGCGGTACAATCACAGTGTCGGGCATTGTTACCGATGCAAGACAGTTGTTGAGCCGAATCTTTCGGAACAGTGGTTTATTAAAACAAAGCCGCTTGCTGAAAAAGCTATAAAAGCGGTTGAGAAAGGCGAGACAAAAATTATTCCTTCAGTATGGAATAAAACATATTTTGACTGGATGCATAACATAAAAGACTGGTGCATTTCGCGACAGATATGGTGGGGACATCAGATCCCCGCATGGACATGTGAAAAATGCGGTGAGCTTGTGGTCGCAATAGATACGCCTGAATCATGCCCGGCTTGCAATGGGCATGATCTTGTGCAGGATGATGATGTTCTGGACACCTGGTTCAGTTCTGCGCTGTGGCCTTTTTCCACCATGGGATGGCCGGACAAGACAATACTTTTAGATAAGTTTTATCCAACATCGGCTCTGGTAACAGGTTTCGACATCCTCTTTTTCTGGATAGCGAGGATGATGATGATGGGTATCCACTTCATGGGAGAGGCGCCGTTTAAAGATGTTTATGTGCATGCTCTCGTGCGTGACGAAGATGGTAAAAAGATGAGCAAGTCAAAAGGAAATGTTATTGACCCGTTGAGCGTTATAGAAAAGTATGGAACAGATGCGTTTCGTTTTACACTTGCTGCTTTTGCAGCACAGGGACGTGATATAAAGATGTCTGAAAAGCGGGTAGAAGGATACCGCAATTTTATAAACAAGCTATGGAATGCTGCCAGATTTGCTTTGATGCATGTAACTGAAGAAAATTCAAAACCTAATAGTCTTCAGCCTTCAGCCTCCAGCCTTTCTCTTGCTGATCGATGGATTTTATCAAGGCTGAATAGTGTTACAAAGAGTGTTTCTGATGATCTTGACAGCTACAGGTTTAATGATGCTGCCGGCGCTCTTTACAAATTTGTATGGCATGAATTCTGCGACTGGTACCTGGAATCTATAAAGCCATGTCTGTATGGCAAGGAAGGAGAGGACAGACGTCAATCAACAACAGGTGTGCTGTGGTTTGTCCTGCGGAATACACTGATTCTGCTTCATCCCTTTACACCTTTTGTAACAGAGGAAATCTGGCATAAACTTCCTGGAACAGATGGTTCTATTATGAAGACGGTATTTCCTCTGGATAGCCATGATGATGCGTGTTGTTTTCATGACGAGGAAGCTGAATCAACAATGGAATTAATTACAGGAATAATTTCCGGGATTAGAAATGTCAGGGGTGAAATGAATATTCCGCCGTCATCTTTACTTGATGTTTCTATACAGTCACAGGACACAACAACAAGAGAAATAATAAAACAGCACCAGGATATTGTCGTAAACCTTGCCGGACTGAAAAACCTTGCAGTTGAACAAACCGGTGAAAAGCCGAAGGCATCGGCTACAGCTATTGTCGGTGATGCTGCGATTTTTGTTTCACTCGAAGGAATAATCGATTTTGCAAAAGAGACAAAGCGGCTTGAAAAAGAGATTGGGAAACTGTCAGTGGAACTTTCTGCGTTATCAAAGAAATTAAATAATGAGGATTTTCTCCACAAAGCACCGGAAGCTATTGTTGAAAAGGTTAAGGAAAAGCACAGAATCATTCTTGATAAGCAGGAGAAATTAGAGGCAAACCTGGATAAGATTAGGGAATTAGGGGATTGAGGGATTTAATGAGGATTCGCATGAATTCAATAGAGCAATTAATTGAAATAGCGCTGCAGGAGGATATCGGTTCAGGGGATATTACTACAGATAATCTTGTTAAACCTGATATTAAGGGGCATGGCAAAATAATAGCTAAGGAACAGCTCGTTATTGCAGGGCTCGATATTGCCTGTCGTGTTTTTGAACGTCTTGACCCTCAGATTGTTTATAAACCGTTATTTACAGATGGTGACAGAGTAAAAAAAGGTGAAGTCGTTGTGGAGGTTGAAGGCAGACTTTGCAGCTTGCTTGTGGGTGAACGGGCTGCTTTGAATTTTCTGCAGCGTCTTTCAGGCATTGCAACACATGTGCGGTCGTATGTAGACATGCTTGGAGATAGAGATGTGCGTCTTGTTGATACAAGAAAAACTGTTCCCGGATGGCGCGTTTTAGAAAAATATGCTGTTCGTGTCGGTGGGGCACATAATCACCGAATGGGGCTGTATGACGGTGTTCTGATAAAGGATAATCATATTTCCGTATGTGGAGGCATTAATAAAGCTGTAAGTAGTATCCGAAACAGTGTGTCTCATTTTATGAAGATAGAGGTTGAGGTTTCAGATATTGATGGTGTGAGAGAAGCTATAGATTCCGGCGTTGATATTATTATGTTAGATAACATGGATATAAAACAGATAAAAGAGGCGGTTGAATTTATAAATGGAAAGGCCATGGTTGAAGTATCCGGTGGCATAACAATTGACGACCTGAATTATCTGGTAGATGCCGGTGTTGATATAATATCGTCAGGGGCTTTAACTCATCATGCAAAATCGGTTGATTTGAGTATGAGGATAGGTGTTTGAGGTCAGAGATCGGAGGTAGGGGCGGGTTTAAAACCCGCCCCTACATGGCCGGAGGTTACAGGTCAGAAAACCAGCAATGAGAAGCTGAAAGGTCAAAGCTCAAAGCTCAAAGCTGAAAGTGAAAAACGAGCAAGCCAGTAATGAGCAAAAGAAACAAAGTTCATAAGCTAAGCGCTTGATGATGAAGATTTGTCGGTAACCAGGGAGCAAACTCTGTTTCGGCCATTTTGCTTTGCAGCGTACATTGCCATATCAGCTCGGTGGACAAGTGTGGATGTTTTTTCGTTGGTATTATATTCGGTAACACCTATACTTATGGTTACATGGACAATTTTCTCAGGTTTCGGCATAAATTCTTCATATTCCATCGTAGTTCTTATCCTTGGGGCAACAATTTCAGCCTCCTTGCAGGTAGTTTCAGGAAGGATAATTGTAAATTCCTCGCCACCATATCTATATGCGGAATCCATTGTTCTAAGACACGACTTTATTATCCAGCTGAGTCTGACCAGAACCTTGTCACCTTCTACATGGCCATAAGTATCATTATATTTTTTGAAATGATCGATATCTATAAAAATAAGTGAAAATGGACGATTATATCGTTTGAATCTGTCAACTTCGAGATCAAGCTGCTTATAAAAATATCTCGAATTATAAAGTTTTGTAAGACCATCAGTTATCGCGAGTTTTTGCGATTCTTCGAGCATTTTGACACGTTCAATTGTGATCTGCCGTTCTTTTAATACTCTTTTTAACCTGAGCAGCAGCTCTTCAAGTCGTATTGGTTTAAAGATAATATCGCTGGCGCCCATGCTGATTGCGTCTTCATGAGAGTAGTCTTTCCTGTAACCGGTGATAACAATAACATCTGTATTATATTTTTTTTTGATTAAACCGGTAAGCTCCAGACCATCCATTCCAGGCATACTAATATCTGTTATTACGACATCCTGGTTGTTTATTTTTAATAAATCAAGGGCTTTTTCTGCGCTGGAGGCTGTAGATGAAATGTATCCTGCATTCTCAATAAATTCATGCAATGATTCTCTTGTAGATTTATCATTATCGACGATTAAGATTTTAGATTTCATTTTTGTTTGTATGATTAAGTGTTAAGTGTTAAGTGTCAGGTGTTAAGATAAGGTAATTATTTTTGTAACTACTCAGATGGATAGGCTGAAGGCTGTTAAGTAAAAGCGCATTTTAAAGCCATGTTTGGTGTAAGGCATCAAATATTTCGGTTAAAGTACAGCAATCGTCTTCTTCTAACCACTTCAGCCTTCAGCCTGACTACGTGAGTCAGTTACTTATTTTTAACCATAAAGACAGATTGTGTCAATCGTCTTTTTTTTGAGTTCATAAGGTTTGGTTTTTATAAATGGAAAATATTAGAAACTTCAGCATAATTGCTCATATTGATCATGGCAAATCCACTTTGTCAGATCGCCTTATTCAGGCTACTAATATAGTATCTGACCGGGATTTTCAGGATCAGATTCTTGACACCATGGATATAGAACGGGAGCGCGGCATTACGATAAAAAGCCAGACTGTCTGTCTTCCATATACTGCAAAGGACGGACGAACATATACATTAAACCTGATAGATACTCCCGGCCATGTGGACTTTACTTATGAAGTTTCACGAGCTCTTGCCTCCTGTGAAGGAGCTCTTCTTTTGATAGATGCAAGCCAGGGTGTTGAGGCACAGACTCTGGCCAATCTTTATCTTGCCATGGAGCACGATCTTGTAATTATTCCTGTTATCAATAAAATAGATTTGCCGTCCGCTGATATTGAAAGGGTGAAAGGGCAGATAGAAAAGGACCTTGGGCTCGATCCTGAAGCAGCGATTCTTATATCAGCC
The DNA here is from genome assembly GCA_019314185.1 of Deltaproteobacteria bacterium. Next base: position 20,588 of record JAFCZU010000077.1, read on the forward strand.
AAGGAAGGGACCGGGATAGAAGATATACTCGAATGTATTGTGCAAAAACTCCCGCCTCCTTCAGGAGACTCAAGCGCGCCCTTTAAGGCTTTGATTTTTGATTCACATTATGATTCTTTCCGCGGCACAATTATTCATTTTCGTGTATTTGAGGGTAAAATAAAGCCAGGCGATCTTATCTCCTTTATGTCAAATAAGGCTGTGTACAAGATAGAGGAGCTGGGAATATTTCAGATAAACCGGGTGCCGCAGAAAGAGCTTTCTGCAGGTCAGGTGGGGTATATTATTGCAGGCATTAAAATAGTAAGCGATATAAAATGCGGCGATACAATTACATTAAAAAACAACCCGTGTAAAACTTCAATATTGGGATTCAAGGAGTCAAAACCGGTTGTTTTTTCTTCAATTTATCCTGTTGCTGCCGACGATTATGAAGAACTGATTGTTGCAATGGAAAAACTCAAGCTGAATGATGCTGCCCTGATTTATGAAAAGGATAGTTCTGCGGCTTTAGGTTTTGGTTTTCGCTGCGGCTTTTTAGGTCTTCTGCATCTCGAGGTTGTACAGGAAAGGCTTGAGCGTGAATATGATCTTTCCCTTATATTGACAGCGCCGTCTGTTCGGTACAAACTGATCATGCAGGACGGTTCAACACTCATAATTGATAATCCTGCCTTATATCCTGATCCAACTGTTATCGAACATACCGAGGAGCCGTTTATCCGTGCCTCAATTATAATACCGGGCCATTACATGGGTGCGGTTATGAAACTATGCCTTGAACGTCGGGGAATAAATCGAAATTATCAGTACCTTACAAACGATCGCCTTGAAATGATATTTGAATTGCCTCTTGCGGAGGTAGTTTATGATTTTTACGACAAGCTAAAATCTGTTACCCAGGGCTATGGATCATTTGATTATGATATGCTTGATTACAGAAATACCGATCTTATAAAGCTTGATATATTAATTAATGGAGATCGTGTTGATGCGCTTTCTCAGCTTGTTCACAGGGACAAAGCTGTTGAAAGGGCGAGGCGTACCTGTGAAAAGCTGCGAGATGAAATTCCAAAGCAGATGTTTAAAATAGCTATACAGGGAGCTATTGGCGGAAAAATAATAGCTCGCAAGACAGTTTCCGCTTTCAGAAAGGATGTTACGGCAAAATGTTATGGCGGTGATATAACCAGAAAACGCAAGCTTCTTGAAAAGCAGAAAAAAGGAAAGAAAAGAATGAAGATGGTAGGCAAGGTAATGATTCCCCAGTCTGCATTTTTATCGGTTTTGAAGTCAGAT
>JAFCZU010000005.1 GCA_019314185.1 Deltaproteobacteria bacterium
GCAGCAGGGGAGCAAGAAAACTGGAATAAATGTCATGGATGAAGTGGCAGATGGAAAGAGCCAGAATCTTTTCGGTCTGAAATCCGCTGGATGAAGGTGGTAAATTTGTTTCAATTTTATTATTATTATCTGTATTCACAATCAAGCGTGTACCTTTCTGAAAAAAACAAGCATTTAGATCATCAATAAATAATAAATCATCATTTTTCAATAAGTTAATATTGACAGTCTCGTAAAAAGTCAAAATTTGGAATTACTACCACAACTTGTTGGTATAGCAAAAGTAGTAGATACACCATATATTGCGGTCACTAAAATTTCGCCAGACTTTTTACGAAACCATCAATATTGATTAAGGTAACTTCTCAATAAGTTCTGGCACCAAACGTCATTCCCGTGAAAACGGGAATCCAGAAAATCCGAAAAAGCACTGGATTCCCGCCTTCGCGAGAATGACGATAAAAATTTTATTGAGAAGTTACCCTCGATATCCTTCAAATACTGAAAGGTTTGAAGAAAAATTGCCCTTTTGCAACAAATTTGATTGAACGTCGAGCAAACTTGTCGCTTAAAGCAGTTTTTGCGAATAATTGAGTTTGCATTGGTAAAAAATAGCCAAAACATAGAGGTAACCCCTTTTTAAAAAACTCATACGTCAGGGCTGATATCCAGATCCAGTTTATTTTATTGACAATCAACAGATATTCCTTTATTTTTTCCTCATGACCAATACAATATTTGGTTACTTGTTGGGGGACAGACACCTTCAACATTTGTCGCATAGTAGCTGGGTGTGAATATGAAAAAATACTGCTACAAAATTATTCTTTTCCTTATATTTTTAACATTTTTTATGGGGGCAGGATATTCAGCATTTGCCAGTGAGCATCTGTTCATCCTGCTGGACAAATCCGGATCGATGTGGGCAAGGGAGCAGGAAAGCAAAAGGCCGGTTTTTGAAGTGGCAAAGGAAAGAATATATGACCTTTTAAATAATATTCCTCCAGAGCCGGGTAGGAGAAGGGTTACCATCATTTTGTTTGACAGTCGGCTCAAAACCAGTTTCTCCCAGGAAATCATAAATATTGAGAAAGCGAAGGAGTTTTTAGAACAACACAATCCCGGCGGCAAAACAACTATCGGAGACCGGCTTGATGAAGTAAGACAGCAAATCATTGGAGGCGGATTAAAGTCTGTAGAGTTGCATTTATTTAGTGATTTAAAAGAGACATTACCCGGCAAGATTCCATTTAAAGATGCCGTAAAAAAACTGAACACCTTTCTGGCTGGTGATCTTAAAGATATTGAGTGGACCCTATACTGCTACACGTGGAGTGCGGTTACAGACAAAGGGGATGAATACGATGTCGTCACCACAAAAAATGTCAGGAAAAACCTGCCGTTGCGAAACGTTATCCCCACTCCGATAAACAAAGTGCCTTTAAGGGCGCTGATACACCCCCCTGATCCATTCGTTGTAAACTTAAAAGATCGGGAGGGGAAGATTGTCGACATGAGCGATGGCGATACCCGAATACGCGGTTTGATTGCTCCCCGGCTGCTTTCCAAAAATATTACGATGAAAGTGAGGGCGTCTTGCGAGGATATTCCCGGATCGAATATTTTAATAAATGGTATGGATGAGTTTGATCTTACCCAATATGCGGATCGGACAACCGGCAAATTTGATATAAAAAATGTAAAAATCAGTTTCAGGAATGCAAAAGAGCGATTGGAGCAGATGGATGATGCCTTTTTTAAACAACCGCATTTAATGTATTTTGAGCCTGTATTAAATCTCCTGAAGGTCGCAGATCTGCAAAAAGCCTTTTTGCCGCAGACAACAAAGACATCTTTTTATTTTGCGAGCGATGCTTTTCTTTATATCAAGAATTATCCGGTCGGGAAAAAATTTTTTCGTAAAGGTTTGTTCGAAGGAGCAACCATCAGAGAACCCATTGAGCTTGCTTGGAATTATGGTGCGGTCGGCAAAACGGTTATATTGGAAGAAAGACCCAGGATAGGCAATTCCATCGGTTATTTTACTACACCTGGCGGGAACGATGAGGTAGAATTACCCTTCCGATTGAGTGATCTTCTAAGCCGAACAATTGTCTTTCGGATGGATAAAATAAAAACAATCCAAAATCAGAAGATCGCTTTTCGCATCCAGGGGACACCGGCAAAAGCGGAAATACCTTTTAATGTTCAAACCCTGCCGCCTTCTGTGGCAATTAGTTTTAAGACGAGTGACATCCAAATACCATTAACAGGTTCCTCGCACGAAATTCAAGATGCAGCATTAATAGAGCCGGTTGCAACAGGACTTTCCCTTAATGTCGAGTTTTTGCTGAAAGGATGCAAGGGGGAAGGCTGTAAGGATGTAAATTTCACGATTATTGATCCTTTCGATCCAGGGTTTAAAATTTCCTTAAACGGCGCCATTGTCAACTCAACCATTACAAGTCCGAAGTGGCTGAATTACAAAATAAAGGCAAACACTTATGGAGATAGTACTGTTAAGCTCCTGGTTAGAGTTAAAGATGGTATTATCCAACATGATGGCAAGTCATTATCGAAATTCAGCCATCAGATCCAGCTTCACATGGTATCCCCTAAGCTTGAATGGGAAATTGCCCATAACAAAACAGGAAAAAAATTGGGGGCCAGCAATAAGACATCCTTAGGGTTTATATCCAAAGGTGAGGACGTTACAACAAACGACAAGGGGCTTTTCGACAGGGGGTTTGCTGTAAAGTCAACAATCAATACAAATGTAGAGGAAATCACGGGACTTACCATAAAAGTGGTTTGTTTTTCGAAACCCGGTACGTCCAACCAGCTGGTTAAGCAAGTAATTTTTAATGCAACAGGTAAATCGCGATGTCGTATCGCCCAATTTCTCCAAAATCCACATGTAACTTTGATTGTTGATGAAGAAAAAAAACCCTGGGTTGGACGTAAGAAGGAATCCGGAAAGATATGTCTTGAGCTGGAATCTCAAAGCAAAGGCATTGACGTTGAAATGCCCTTGCTTTATTACCGACTAAAATTAATGCCCTAAAAATTGTATGCTCGTATAGCTGGAGACAGTCGATCGTGTATATAAATTACAAATTAAAATGTCAATGCGGCCATCAAAACAGAAGTGGCAGCCGATATTGTGTATGCTGCGGTAAAGCGCTGGATCTTATTGAATGGGGACCGCCGAAAAACGATTTTGCTCAGAAAATCATAGAGTTAAAATGGCCTGTTAAAGACGGAGAGCGGATTTTAGGTGCGGAGGTGGCATCCAATCCTTTCTTTCTGAGTTCTTCCGGACAGTACTGTTATTTTAACATCAACCCTGATTTCGATGAAAGCGTTACACACACATCCCGAATTTTGTCCAACAACATGGGGCCGCTGCTCGGCATTATTACGAATTTACAATCGTCTCCGTGGGCTTTGTTGATTTGGCAAAGAGCCGTAATCATTTTTAACGGCTTTCTTCAAAAATATCTAACACTTTGGGAGGCCCAAAACGATGATGAAGAATGTTTTCGCCTACCGTGCGTTTTGCCCGTAAGGAATGATAAGAAAATGCCGTGTATTCGGGTCCCCCTTATTATCCGACACGGGAATTCCATTGAATTTAAGCAGTTTGATCTTGTTTACAACGAAAGTGCAGACAATGCGGATCCGATTTGGGCGGGATGGGAAATCAAATCCTCACCTTTTATAAAGGATGCGCTGTCATTAACCAGGGCTTTCATTGTTTCAGAACCTTTTATAACTGCGCCAGAAGAAAGTTACTCGGTTTTTATCGCTTTCAAAGGGTCTAATTCCGATCTGCATGCAAGGCTTTTTACAACCGGGTCGCATGGCCAACCACTGAAAGAAAAAGAAACCACTTTTCCAGTTTCGGGATTGAAACTTGTTGGCCCCGGCCAGTTTTACCAGTTACACACCCCAAACAGCATATATATGTGGGTTTGCAAAGCAGATACGTCAGGTGATATTTATGATATTTTGGAAATTAAATATAAAAGCGACAAACCGCTAAAAGAGTGTCTGCGATATTGGACCGGGGGCCTTCAACTGGGGCAGTCAAGTCCCCTGACTGCTGTAATAAACAACCATGGTGAGAATTGCCTTTTATTTGTGGACGGCAGCAATCAACTCGATGCGTTTAAGGTTTCAGGTAGGCGCATGGGTCACTATTTAAATCCGGTCAAGGTGGACCGAATAGTACCCCTTACATCGCTCCGCAATAGCTTATGGACCATTGAAGATACCTGTCGAGACCTGGTCCGTTACGATATTGAAGCAAACAATATTCGCGAAACTTTTATTCATTCTCGATCTGGAAAAGTTCATTCCAAGGACGGGACTATTTGCTCTCAGCCGGTCATTTCCAAGGGAAAAATTTTTTTCCTGAGAAAAATAGAGGCTACACTTAACAACAACGATAATTTTCAAATGGAGTGTATCTCATGAATTCTAACAATGTATCATTTTACACGAGTTGGACAGTTGGCCTGGGCATCTTTCTTGCATTTTTCTTAGCATGCGCCGGCAACGTGGAAGCCGGCGTAGAAGACTACAGTAACATGAGCTATGTCAACCTGATAGTTGCCATAATTATCGGTCTTTTTTTGGGCGCGTTTGTTTATTTTATCTGTTTTCAAGTAAGAGTCAGGAGATTTATCAAGGTAGTTAGACAAGGTACCTTTGGACCCAAAGCGGCTTATCAGATTTCATGGGGACAGGGATCTAAAATTGTTTCGGGCATAATATCTTTCATCATCGCGCTCGGGGCCGCCTACATGGCGTTCTTGTCCCTGAGCGGTTAATTCATGATATCCGATATCAAAGTATTGGCAATGAAATTAAATAATTGAGGTGGGGAAATGGCAATTCCAATTCCGAAAACACTAATGGTAGGATTGGGCGGGTTCGGTAAGGCAACACTCCGCGCTTTTCGTCGCAAAATTTATGAAAATTATAATTTAATCAAAGTACCCGCTCTGGAATATCTTGTTCTGGACACTGACAATGACCCAAGCGCCAGGATGTACAAAAGCACTTACGACTCCATTGACCGTAAAGTAGCGTTTTCCCCGGTGACGGCGGGCGGAGAAGGCGAATTTATCAATTTGTCCTGGAAAGGGCATGATTTAAGAGATTTGTATCAGGGAAAGGTGCTTCCCGGGGTTGTAGATGCCCTGAAATGGTTTCATCCGCGTTTAAAGAAATTTGATATAGACAGCCTGAGGGAGGGTGCTTCGGGGATTCGTGCATTCGGCAAGCTGGCTTTTATGTTGGCGATGATGGGGGGAGAGCGCTATCTGTTTGATTCGTTTCAACACAAGCTCGGACGTCTTTATGACCTTAAGGCTCCACCTGATCCCGCCTGGGATAACGTCGATGGGCAGTTTACATTGGATCGTGATCAACGCGATATTGAAGTGCTTATTTTTTGCTCAACGGCAGGAGGCACCGGGTCGGGGATATTCCTGGATGTGGCCTATCTAATTCACGAACTTTTCTTGAGAGATCGAATTGTTTACACTGAAGTCGGGCTGAAAGGGATTACGCTCTTTCTTTATCTTCCCGACATTATTCTTGAGGATAAGACAGCCGGGTCAATTTTTAAACCGCCGAAAGTACTGGTCGATGAAAAACTCTCCCCCCAGCAGCTCGTAATGGCCGGCTCTTATGCGGCACTTTCCGAGTTGGAAAGGTATCAGTTGAACCAGCCCAGCGACTTTTGTTTTGATCGCGGTTTTGAAAAAGCCGATTTTTTTGTTCCCGACTGGCGCCCTTACAAAGAGACATCCGGCCTGATTAAAGAACCCAACGATATTTTTAATAGTCAGCGAGCCTTTGAGTGGGCTTACCTCATTGGTGCCCGCAACCGCGGAGGAAACTCCCTGTGGGGCGCCGAGGATGCCACCGAAATGACGGCAGATATGGTGTACACCCAATTTGTCGGGCGCGAAGAGGGCAAACTGATCAATGCGTATCGCACAAACAGGAATATGTTCATCCTGCCGACCGAAGTTTTTCAGAGTACGGACAGTGGCAGCAGCAGGCACTATGCCCGGCATTACGGTGGGTTCGGTCTATCCAAAATATTTATCGGCGAAAACTTGATTCAGCGTTGGGCTGCATTTTATCTGATGGACCAATTTATTGCCACGATTCTTGAGAAAGAAGCGCTGTCTTCGGCTGAAGTGGCCGACAATGTCCAAAAAACATGGAAAACGTTCGGTTGGGGTATTCAGGAAATATTCCAGAAATTTTCAAATGATATGTTGCAGGCAGTTCGGGAAGGTTTTCAAAAGCTCCATGACGCTGACAGCTTTTTTAAAATGGCTTCTTCAGGGGTTAATTTCAAATCTAAAACCGCCTGTTATGGAAATGAGGGGCTCATTGATGCTGCCCTGAACAAGTGGAAAGATAAATTGAACAAAGAGACCGGTGAGAAAGTGAATAACCTGCTCGAACTTTGGATCTCAGAGTACGGATTAAAATCGACGGTTGCGTTTATCGATGCTTTAATTGAAAAGGCCGAAAGGGATAAAATACGGGTTGATGCCAATACTTCCGATGATAAATCTCAGCCCGGGGATTTTACAGAAGAGTGCCAGGAATGGGTCATCAGTCAAAGCTCTAAATTTGACTGGATGGGGCTTAAAAATGTACCCTCTAACGTACAACGCTGGGCCGCATGCTTTGGCGAGCCGTTGAAAACATTGGATCAAATTGACGAGTTGAAGGAAATTCCGGATCATTTTTCCAATAAAGTCCGCGCAGATTTGTACCATCGCTTTCAGGGGTGCTTTTTCAGTGACGACTGTTTTAGTGAGTGGCGTGACTTTATACAAACAGCCACAATCACGAAAATTCGTGGTGCTCTGGACGAAATCAGCAGAGGGCTGGTAATAGCGGTGAAAGAGGTCCTGAAACGTGTGTCCCTGGCCCATGATGAAATCGTCAACCTCATGAAAAACCGGGGAGGTATGATCAGCGCCCGTTACAAAGGGGCAGCCCCTAAAACCTTGGAAAGAAGTCTGAATGATTTGCGTGAACGTGAGGATGGGGCCAGTAAGGAAGGAATCAGAATCGAGCTTGCGGACCTGTCGCGGTTTCAGCATATGCGCTCCAGAAATATTTACTGCGGAGCCCCCTACCAGACGCCGAAAGAGCTGAAAGATCCGTCGCCCAGCCGGAGGCTGATGCTGGAAACTTTGAAGAAAGGGTTTGGAGAACTTCTGCATGACGGAACATACAAACCACTGAACTGTGTCTGGGATATTTCCAGGACTGGAAACCTGAGACAGGGTACCGGTCAGTGGACCGCGATTTTGAACGATGAAAAGATTACCGAACTCAAGATAGACCCGACGCTAAAAGATTATTATGAAAAATTGGGCCACGAAAAAGAAAGTAAATTTCGAACCGATATTAAACATTGCCTGGCAACCAGCGACTCCTACCTGATGTATCGTTCCGATCGATTCGGCAAAGCGAGAGGTACCATTAAAAGCCAATACGTGTTTGCACCGTTTGACATCTTACATCTTGCACAGAAGGTTTTTAAAAAGATGGGCATCAAGGCTAAGCTGGAGGGCTATCAAGGAAAGGAATTAATCATACAAACCATTGAAGACGGCGTTCCGCTGCCTATTGTGAATATTGTGAAAGACCTCAAAGAGCAGCATAAAGTTTTCGCGTGGAAAGAAGCCGTCTGGATCCGCGGTGAAGAAACTCGGGAGCTAGTTGCCGGTGAGAATGGAGTAGACGTTGAAACGGAGCTGTATTTTGGGATTTTGCTTGGCTCCATATGGTTCGATCGAGCTACCGGCGATTACAAGATGGTACTGGAGCGAAACGGGTTGGAAGGGGTTCTGCAAATGGTTTCCCTCGGCAAATCGGTCAGTCAGGTCATATCGTTCTTTTACGGGCCGGTATCGGACTACTATATTCAGCCATTTCAGCGTTTGCGCGAAAATAATCAGGGTTTATTGAGTTCCATCACAACGCTTCGGAAGATCTGGCCTTTGGCGATATATTATGAAAATTATTATTTTAAGGATCAAATGCAGGGAAACCCTGAAGAACAGGCGTCACACTATTTTATCATCAAGGAACTTCAGGAGCGTAGAAAAATGGCGATCGAACATATGCTGTTGAGCCGTGAAGAAATCAAGGCCCTCAATCAGGATTCGGACGCTCTTTGCGGTTGGATGCATGCTTTTTGTGAAATCGTTCCGTCGCTGGCCTCGTCAGATAAAACCCGGCCGAACAGGGACTGGTTTCCGGTGCTCATGAGACGCTGGAATCCGGAACACTCCAAGTTTGCGCTTCGCTGGCACAATACCGTTTTTTTACCTGCTGAAAAGAAAGCCGCGGAAAAGCATGGCCGCCAGTTCTATCGGTACCTGATGGATGCCAAGAACGCTTCTACGGAAGGAAAGAGCCAGGAAGGTTGGGATGAATCAGAGCCCTGGAAGATACCTGGGAATATTTTAAACCTGGCATGGGAAGGACAAAGGGATGCGGAAACGGCAGAACTACCGAAAAAAGAAACTCCAGGCAGTGATAATGATATTTCCGAAAATAGTGAAAAAAAGAATAAAAGCGACAGTATCGGCACATGGGAATAGGGTGCCCTTTTTCTAATATGAGCAGGCGGAAACGGTATGAAATGTAATTACTGCTGCAGCGGGTACAGTGTTGATCCTGCCGCCGGCGACAAATACTGTGGGTTTTGCGGCGCCCGTTTAAAATCGATCCGAGTCTTCCTCCAAGACAGGATAGAGCATACCGGACCGATATATATTGGCCGGGGCGAGCCAGTAACATTGAAAATCCGTCTGGAAAACAGAGGTCTATTGGATATCGACGAAATCGGCCAACTGCTGTTGGATCAATAATAGTGGGTGGCAAATACAATTTTTTCCATAGAACTACAATCGTCAACTCGAGCCGGCCCTTTCGACCGGGGACTGGCAGTGTTTGAGTCATTTTAGTGGGCTCGTGCTACGCTTCGATTGCAGTTAGTTTGTTGCATAATGCTAAAATATTACGATTTTCTTTAATCTGCATAGATGGTCAAATAGAATGGAAGAGGGAAAAATCAACGGCCTGGGTTATACATTTTCCGGAAAATGGATCAACAAACAGGAATACCATATTCTTGATGCCATCGGAGAAGACGGCCGCGGACCCGCTTTCAAAGTGGAGAAAACACAAAAACCGGATGAAATCTATGCCGTCAAAATGACCAGGCTCTCGCCTGACGATTCGGCCCCTCATCAAATCAAAATGATCGAGAAAAAGCTTGAAGCCCTTTCCACCATGAATTCCGATCATCTTGTCATCCCGTTGGACTGGTTCGTTGAAGAAACGGAATACGCCAAATTTTTCTGTGTGATCACAGACTATTTTGAAAAAGGCTCTATTGCGGACAAGTATAATTTTCACGCAGCCGACGGACATATCGTCAACGATGTGGTGCCGGGAGAAGAGTTAAAAGGGCTGCTGCTTCAGATATGCGACGGGTTGGCTACTTTGCATGGCCATATGGACACGGACGGCAATTCCAATGCCATTATTCATGGCGATTTGAAGCCTCAAGACCTTCTTATTGGTGATGACGGAAAGATAAAGCTTGCTGTCCCCGCCCTGATCGAATTTCACGGAAATGATCTATCGCCCGGTATGGACAATGACATTCTAATGGCACCGGTGTGGGTTGCTCCCGAACAAATCGTGAGGCATACCGGCAGCATTGGAACGTGGACGGATATATGGTCACTGGGCGTTATGATGTATCAATTCATGCGAGGAGAACACCCCTATAAGGGAAAAACCGTTGAAAACACGATAGCCAACATCACCATCGACGGTGTCAGCCGAAAGCGTATCGAAGGCCTTCCGGCAACACTGAACCGGATTCTGGACGGCTGCCTCAGAAAAAGTTGCGATCAGAGAATCCGCACGGTTGAAAAACTGGCAAGAGATATTCAAGAAGCCGAATTTGTAAAACGGTGCTCAAATGATCACATGAACGAATACAATGCCCTTGTCTGTGTGCATCCCGGATGTGGATTGACGTTCGTGCAAGAGGATGATATAAATTGGGTGGTCCACAATAAGTGGCTTCGACACACGCCCCTTCCTCAATCCTTGGCAATTAACGAATCACAGCAATTCTATCTGAAGGTGACACCCTCGCGCCATCCTGATTATGAGAAGAAGTTAAAACGCACAGGGTTGATATTCAATGTGGTCTTCAAAGATTGTGAGAAGCCCCTCACAGTGGAGCTTTTGCCGGTTCCCCGTTTCGATGCTACCCCAGGATTAATAGAAGTAGAATTCGATCCCGAAAATCAGTTTGCCGATTTTCAGGTAAATCTCGAACTATTGAACAGTAAAGCTGTTATAGAAAAAATTGAGGCAAGCCTCGATGAACTTCCGACAGCAGATGTTCAAGTCAAAACCCCTGTTGAGCACATTACGCTGGACCGCGCAACCGGACCGGTGCCGGTTCAGATGTCGATTAACATCGAGCATCTCAAAGAAAACCAACCTTACAATCTGACATTGCTATTGTATCTGAAAAACCTGAAAAAGCCGCTTTTAGTCAATACCTATTTTTTGGACCACGAATTCAAACTGCAAATGATTAATCCTCCACGGCTGGTTGTTTTTCCCCAACGCGGTTCGATTCACATCAGGTTATATCAGCAAAACGATTCCGTGGGAAAATTCCTCAGCGTGATGAACGGGGGCGGAGGGAAATTGCGGATAAGGGAAGTCGAGGCCGTCGCGGAAAGCTGTAGTGATTCGGAGGTCGATTTTTCCGCTGTCATCGAATTCGATCAAGTTGATCCCGACGACATTATCGACGGCGGCAGCGGAAGTCCAATTGCTTTGAAATACACCATTCATCCGATAGATAATTGGCACACAAATCAGGACGGCGCAAATGATCAGGAACTAATCGACATGAACTTTAACCTGATCTTCAAATATGACGTGTTCAGGGACAGCCGCTGGCATCCTAAAGAGCTTGTCCGGCATTTGACGATTACCCTTCTGCCTCATGAAGAAGGCTATGTTTGCGCCATCGACTTTGGGACCACGAACAGTTATTGCGTTGCCTATCGGAGTGTAGCCGACCGGAGCAAACCTTTGGAGCTGGATCTTTACAACAATCCAAAGGATCGGGTTATCCCCAGTGTGATCCAATATTTTTTTAAAAATAAGGATATCGCAATTGGGAGGCAACCAAGTTACAACTTGATCGCGGGCGAACCGAATGCTTTTTGCTCTTTAAAAAGTCAAGTTGGAAATCGGAAAAAATCTGAACTTGTTTTTTTGCCTGAGGGAGGGACCAAAAGAATTAAGGTTGAAAAAATGATTGCGGACTATTTAAAGCTTCTCATTTCCCAAGCCAGCGCGAAACTGGGTTTGACTTTTCCGGTCTATGTTTTTAGCCATCCCAGCAAATTAACGCTTCCCAAGGTCCAGGCATTCCGACGCATTCTGAAAACGGCAGGCATTGACAGGTCCAGGTATTCCCTGATTGACGAAGCCACAGCGGCAGCGCTGCATCATATTTACCAAAACCAAGGCGCCTATCGCTTGCTGGTGTACGATTTTGGGGGCGGAACTATTGATATTACTTACCTTCAGGTCATCCATAATGAACTTAGCAACTTCATCAAAGTCGAGGTGTTGGATGTGGACGGCATGCAGGACTTCGGCGGTGATGATGTTACGAGGGAAATACGAAATATTGTGATTGGGTCATTCGAAAAAAACGAAAATATGCCCTTACTCCCGCCGGAACCGGGGTGTCGAACCGTCACCGTTCATGAGCGGCAAGCTGGCTCCAATGCTCGAATCCTGATGGGTCGCTGTGAACAGATTAAAACAGATGAACTTTTTAGCCCGGAAAAAGAACAAAAAGAGGTGACTACCACTTTTCTACTCCAATATGAAAACCCTTTGAACGGCCTTATCGAAGAACGGCGGAGCGCCCCTGTTTCTATCAGGCGAAGCGAAATCCGGCGCTGTATTTTTACCCGGATCGAGGATAGCGTATCAATAATTCAAACCATGTTCGATCTTGATGACAACGACAGTGAAACAGAAAGTTCCCCCTGCCATATCCTCCTTTCAGGCAGATCTTCAAAAATCCCGCTGGTAAAGCAAATGTTTAAGGCTTTTAAAGACGGGAAGCACCCCATGTGGAGCGAGGAGGAGCAGGACGTGGTTTTCGTTGACGACCCGACCGTCACCTCGAAACTTCAGTACGATCGGCTTATATTTGCAGATCGGCCCAAAGCCGGTGTGGCATTGGGTGCGGCCCTGTATCGTTCCGAAGAAATAGCCGGGATCCAGACAGGTGAACAAAAAATCGACATCCGGAGCATATCTGGAAAGAATTGGTGGCGTATCGGTACGACCAAATCTGTCGGCGGCAGCAAAACAAGATTCGTGGAATGGATTGCCAGGAACAGAAGGTTTGTAAGTACGGAAGCGTTTGAAAAAAGTAAGGTTATTGATCCCCAAACATACGCCGCCGCTGAAAAAGAGTGGAACTTTAAATTTGATGATGACGGACGCATGTTGTGGAAGATCGTTGTCTATGAACATACGGGCCGTGACGATGAGCATAGCGATATAAAGTGCGTGGAGGTCGGTCGGTATGACGTTTCCAGGCCTGACTGCTGTGACGAAAAACACGTCCAAGGTATTATTAGGATGGCGATTACCAAGGATTTTGAGCTTCGGCTGCGGGTTCAAATTTACGGTGTGTGGATCGATGCAAAAAGGCATGGTTAATTATTATCGCCCGTCAGCGGTTTTGGATTTAACTGGCGAAGAGATGGCAGTTTATACTGATGGTGGCAGTGAATACGACCAGACCGCTTCTGTCCCGTTTCATGTCATCCTGAAACCGGAATCAAACGGCAAAGAGAGCCAGGAGCATCGACAGTTTTACGAAAATCAGCTTGAAGAGGATGAGACGTTTAGTTTGCATCAATTCCACCATATCATGCCGCTTATTGCCGGGGAGAATGAACTGCTTGAAACGATCTGGCGATTCTTTTTTAAGAAAAATAATCAAATTTTCAGCCGATTGCGGCTGTCAATGCCCATAGTATGTCTTGTTCCCATGGCATGGGAACCGCAAGCAAGCCAGGCTATTATCCGCGCCCTCGCAATGGTTTTGCCCGGCTGTGTCGTGGAAGTGTGCACGGAGGCGTTCGCATTGTTTTTCAGAAAACTGTTTGCTTCACAAAGGCTGATACAGATCATCGATCTGCCTGAAACAGACTCGATAGCCGTTACCATCAAAACGTCGTCCGACACAGGAAGCGCTTTCCGATTTTCCGTCACCAAGAGACCCAACAGATTGGAGACCAGACTGGTTGGATGGCAGGCATTATCAGATACCGACCCTCTCGATTTGCCCAACCATTCGCAGCACACCCCTGCCGCTTCAGGTTATTTCTACTTTCAGGAGTATATGAATCGGCGAGACATGCCACGGGTGGATTTCAACATGGAGACAACACTGGGCCTGATTGCCGGCGAGAATGATTTTTTTCCGCTTTTGGGTCCTTCGGATCCGCCTGGCAAAAGCATGGTACAGGTATTTGACATACTCGATGACGCCCGACATGTTGACGTTCCTTTGGCTTGCTGGTTCAAAGATAAGGGGCGTTTTTTTCCGATGGCAAGGTTTACTGCCTCCCTGGATGAAAACGGGATCAACCGGCAGAACCCCTGTAACTTGCAACTCAATATCCAAAAAGTGGATTATGGCCTGGCAAAGTCTCGGTTTGCAGTGGTAAACCAAGGCCCTGTAGTTGCTCATGTGGTTGAGTTCCCTTTGCCGAGACTTTACCATTGAACCGAGGACAAATTCAGTGAAGCTTTATGATCAAGCATTAAAAAGCCCGAGAAAATCCATGAGGCATAAACGAATCAATTTTTTGTTACCGTTACTGTTAACGATCGTTATAGGCCTTTTTTTTCTATTGTACCTATTCAAATCCACAGAAAAAGGCAAGTTGCTTACCACTGAAATTGTTAAGAAAGAAAACATTAAAATTGAGGGCACTGCCCTTGCGACAAAATTAGACACTTTGTCCGAAAGCATTACAAGCTCTGAAATAGAAAGCTTGAAGGGCAAGGTTTCTGAATTTTCCCAAAATGGCGGTACGACACCATTTTTAAATGTGCGACTACTTTTAGGAGTAGTAATCATTTTAGAAGTAATGTTTCTTTTTATTATCCTTCAGATTTTTTTCGCCTTCCGAAAACATGAAAGGAATAGCAGGAAGAATCTATCACGATACCGTGATGATATAATCAAAAAGGTTTCTGAAGAATTGAACCTGCGTATACCTTCTAATATATATTCTGTATTGAGAGATTCAGAGACACAGTTTGAAAACCTTAGATCCATCCTGGATTCAGTTGGAGACACTTCAACTGGTAACCAGAAAATTGAATCACTATTGGAAAACCAGAAGATAATGATGGATGCATTAAAACAAGATATTAATAGGTTGGACAAAAAAACAGAGCAGCTCCGTCAGACTTTAGTTATTGGCGAAAAAGAAGACCCAGCGGTTATGACAGTATTGGAAAGAGTGGAGGAAGTCAGGAAGGGAGTCTTATCTCTTCAAGAGAAAGTATCCCCCGGAAATGCATTGTTTCCGCAGGGGAAATCAAATCGAACCGTTTCCGAAAACGCCAAAGCCAGCAGCCGACAAAGAAACGGGCCGCTTCCAAAGACAGAAGAAAAAGAAGATCCGATGAAAATTAAGTTTAATTTGGATGATCTGTAGCCGATAAATTAGCATGGCATTATTTTTATAATTAGAGAATTTTGATAGCATACAATGGATCACAAAGAAAATAACAGGTTCTGTGTTTCTCCTAAAAAGGAAGAACTAGGAAAATCTATCCTCCCCGACATGCTCCAAAAAAATGATATCTATAAGAACTTCGAAGCACTTCAATCACAGTTTGGGGACCTCTATGAATCGATAAACAACAAAAAGGATGGCTTGAAGGAAAGACTAGACAATCTATGGAAGTTGGTCAGTCCGGAACTTGATCTTTTACGACCTTTAAGAGAGGATTCTTATCTCAAGAAGGATTTCGCCGAAGAGTTTGAAAAAAGGATAAATAAAATTACTTTCTCTATCGAGTCTTTTGAAAAGCAACATAGTACTTTTATAGAAGATATAAAAAAAATTAAAGATCATTTCAAGGCGCTCAGCAATAGAATAGATGCTGCTGAAAATATAAACGAAAAGATAAATGAATTTTTATCCAAGACCCGCCCGCCGCAAGAAGACTTTTTGCAATCGGTTTGGCCATCGGTTGAGTTTAAGGTTAAGACCCTCGAAAAGCTGATATTGGATCATTACAATGAGAAACGAGATAAACAGTTACTAGAGCTTAATGAGCTGCTACAGATTCTTGACGGAATCCAGCAAATTCTGAATCAAGAAAGCAACAGGCTGCTTCCGGAAGACAGAAGCAAAAAGGAATACGAAGATATGGCCAACCTATTTACACCGCTTTTCCAAGACATTCAGCCGATATATAAACGAATATATTCGGATCCCGATACGTTTTTGAAAAAATACCTATCCGACCTTGAGACTTCTAAGGTGAACAACCATCTCAAGAGCTTTGAGATTCTTTCAGGAAAATCCTTGAGCAGCGACACGGAAATACCGGACCCCGACAGGTTCTACCGTGAGGTCGCAGATAATTATCTTAACGAGGTCAAAAAATGGTACCTTGAAAAAATGCATAATTTTTCGTCTCAAGCCTATTCGTCTTTGGATGAACTGCGGCTCGATCTGGAAAAGTTTGTCGCTCACTCGGTTTTTCATTTTTTGGATTCGACCTTTCACGATATATTTCAATGGCATGAAAAATTGCAATCCAATGGCAGAGGATTTGACAGGCATCACCTTGAGCAGGTCCGATCCCGCATGCTGGAGCTTTGCGGCATCCAGACCATCGAACCCGAAGTATATAAGTCGAAGTTCGACCCGGGTGTTCATTATGAATCCGACAAGGGACGTGACACACGGTATTCTGATCGCATCATTTTAAAAGTACAGGAGCCAGGGTATGAAATTAGCTGGACAGGAAAAGTGATCAAAAAATGCGGCGTTAAAGTAAATTATAATTCACCCATGTAGCTGTTTGCTTTGCGGAAGTAGACTTTTCAAATCCTGCATGCCTTATGACCACCGACAGTAAATCTTGATGAATTGTATCCGGTACAATTAGCAAGGCGTTATCTTTATAATTAGAGGATTTTGATAGCATATACAATGGGTCATAAAGAAAATAACAGACAATCTCCTGATTATCAAAACCAGGGCGACCCCTCCAACCTGGCAAAAATAGGCATCAGGTCTCTTGTTGTCGAAAAAAAGGGACGCCAATTCATTTTCAAATGGGAAGCCGAGCCGGAGATGATTGGTCGTGTATTGAAATTTTATTTTCCGGAGATAAGCCAAAAGCCGCAATATATTTCAATAGAAAAATATGGCAAAACAATATTCACGCCTGAGGAAAACATTTCGTTGGACCAATTATACACGATGAACATTAAACTTCAGAGAAAACGAGGTGGGCGCGAAGAGATATTTTTTAGAGAAACGATTAACCTCAGAGTATCGGACAGTTTCCGTTTCACTTCTGAAGAGGAAAAACCAGCAAAATCTTTCCCCGCCGACATGACTTAATATGATACCCATGGGAAAATCGAAAGGCTTGTATCAAAGATCCCAGATGTCGATTAAGATTAAGGCTCGTAGCCTCAAAAAGAAGATTCTGAATCATTACAACATGGCACGAAATAGACAGTTCCTCAAGATCAAGGAATTAGGACCGATTGTTGATGGAATCAAACAAATTATAAATCAAGAAAGCAACAACCTGGTTCCGAAAGATAGTATCAAAGAGGTAGTCGAATATACCGAAAACTTCTTTAAGCCGCTTTTCCTCGACTTTGAGCAGATTTATAAACGAATATATTCGGACCCTGATACGTTTTTAAAAGAGGACATATCTGCCCTTGAGGCTTCCAGTGTATACAGCCATATCGAGAGCCTTAAGATTCTTTCAGATGAATCCTTGAGCGGCGATTTGGAACTGCCGGACCTCGATGTATTTTACCGCGAGGCCGAAGATAAGTATCTTAAGGAGGTCGAAGACCGGTTCCTTGAAAAGATTGATCGTTTTTCGTCTCAAGCCTATTCGTCTTTGGATGAACTGCGGCCCGATCTGGAAGAGTTTGTCGCTCACTCGGTTTTTCATTTTTTGGATTCGACCTTTCACGAGATATTTGAATGGCATGAAAAATTGCAATCCGAGGGCAGGGGATTTGACAGGCATCACCTTGAGCAGGTCAGATCCCGCATGCTGGAGCTTTGCGGTATCCAGACCATCGAACTCGAAGTATATAAGTCAAAGTTCGACCCGGATGTTCATAAAGAACTCGACCAGGGGAATGAAGCACAGTATTCTGATCACGTCATTTTAAAAATAGTGGAGACGGGTTATAAAATTGAGTGGACCGGAAAGGTGCTCAGAAAGTGTGGCGTTAAAGTAAATTATAATACAACAGTGTAATCATTTGCTTTGTGGAAGTAGACAGTAAATCTATTTAAAAGCTTTGTTTAACAGGGCAGTGGCTATATCCGAGACAGAGAATGGACCTATTGAAATTTGACCATATACGGCTTTACCTGGAGGCGGCTCAGGCTCTGAAAGCCGGTGGGGGGCAACAGGTTGAGGGCACCCGGCTGGTACCGACAGGTCAGAACGCCTGTTATCAACTTGTGGAACGTGAATTCCGACAGGAATGGGAGGGCATGGATTTCGATCCATTGCCGCCGTTTCGAATCCGGGTTGGCCAAGAGCATTTTTATAAATTTGTTATCAATAGAAAAGAGCTACATTCTGCAAAAATAGAGGGAGAATTCAACCGGTGGGGGACTGATGTCTCCCAAAACTGGGAAATGATGCCTGGGGCCGATGCAACCTATCAAATCTGGATGGACCTGACCGAGTCGGAAGTGGAATTTTTATACAGAATGGTCGACGGGAAGCGAACTCTCATTGATAACCGACGGAAAACGATATCTGTTCTTCCGGGCGTAGGCGTTTGTCAAGTATTCAATCCCAACGTGGCACAAAAAGAATACTATACGTTTTTTCCCGGAGGCAAACCGGACGACAAACACCGAAAATCAGCAATCGAACTCAAAAAATATCGGGTTGCCGCTTGCCCTGGCTGGCTCCTGCCGGACTTTAAAAGTATTCAGGTACAACAGGGCAGACCGGTTCAACTGGGCTTTTCCGTTTCAAGATCGGAACTGCCGGATCAGAATAAGATGGAAGTCCTGGTGCTAAAAAGCGAAGACGGAGAGACGCGGGATATAAAAATTCCGGTGGAGTTTGTATGGAACCGTGATCCGGTGTACTCGGAATTAAAAGAAAACACCATAAATGTTGATCAGGCTTTGTCATGGGGTGAATCATTCAAACTGGTCATCCCCTTGAGCGTGAACGGGGTCGGCACGCTAAAAGTGAAATGTATCGGAAACGGAATTTCACATGAAGAAGAAATTAAGAACATCAAGGTAAACCAAATACACCAGATTTCGTTGCGGGTAGATACGTCCGGAATGCGGCCCATTCAGGCTGAAAACCTGAGTGTCCTGATTTTGACCGATTCCAGGGTGGCCAACCGCAGATGCCACCGGCTGAAGGTAAAAATGCATCTGGTTCGTTTGATCCGGTATCCCCGAAAAATGACTCTTGACTGGCGCCGTGTGTCTTTTGGAAGCCGGGACACGGAAACATTGGAGTTTTTCCAGAGCGATACCATGCAGCCTGTATCCAATATCGAGGTGGACATTCCCGAGGCGTTAAGGGGCATTGTGGTGGCCCAGGGGGCGTTCCCGGCGCCTAACGCAGCTCGGCTTACTTTTGAATCAAAGTCTTTGCCGCCAGGAAAAACAATTAGTGCAGCCATCACGATCCGAGCCAAGGCGAATAACGGACTGGTTATAAAAGATGTGATCCCGGTTCATGCCTGCAGTGTCGAAAGTAGATGTGATTCCGTTTTCCATAGCCGAAAGTGGTGCTGGAGCCGGACAAGTACTTGCCTTACGATTCGATTGAAAAACGCGGGATCAGAGCCCCTGAGTATTTTTTCCATACGTTGGGAAAACAACAAGTTTAGCCGGGCACACACGCTGTGGCAAATGGGGAAATCCGATTTGCAGCGTCTTTCTCCCGATAAAACTGTTTTATTGTCTTATACACCCAACGTGAGGGCCATGTGGTTTCTGCCGCGCTGGATTTCGGATCGGATCCACATTAAAATGAACTGCAGCCGGACGCCTGATCTTTCCTATGAGGCGCGCGTTTGGATGGCTCCCAGAGTCCTGTCTGTTTTCCGAATTCTGTATAAATACAAGCTAAAGGGCTTGTCAGTATAGAGTTTACTGTGGAAGGCAGATGGCAGTCTGCTTGATCGACCGGCACGGAGGCTGGACCATAAAAGTCAGATGATTATGATATTTTATTTGCTAACCACAATTTACTTAAATTATAAATTGATTCGGAAAATTCATGCCAGTTGAAAATGAAATCAAATTTCATCTACGAAAGCGCAGATGAATTTTCTGTTCCAATTATTCAATGATATGCCAAAAATTCCGACTGAATATCTATCTCATTTCTTTTTCGGTACCGCTATTTCCTGTATCGTTAACGGGTTGATCATCCTTCTTTTTGCCGGAGGCACCCTAATCGTGGTTTGGGGGTGTATACGGATCCGGAGAGAAAACCGAGTCTTACAGAAAATACGCGAGCTATTTCTGGACGCGGACAAACAACAACCCAGGGAGTTGCTGGACAAGATCGAGAATGCCGGGCTTTCCAGGAAAAGTTTCACCATGCAGGCGGTCAAGGACATACAGGCGGTTAAACGCCTGGACGGGAACGTAGAGATCATTGCAGACGCACTAAAAGCGGCATATATATATCGTTCATCCTGGGGCCGGTATATTGCTGGTAATTTGATCATTCTCGGTTTGATCGGGACGATACTGGGGTTGAGCCAGGCGGTTATAAACCTGCGTGGAATTCTGATGGGGATGGGCAGTGTGGTGTCCCGCGATGCATTTCAGCGGATTATTTCAGATATGCTCGGCAGCCTGGGGTTTATGGAAACGGCATTTTCCTCCACTTTGTGCGGCTTTTTTGCATTTCTGCTGCTCTCCTTTGCCAATCATGTGTACGAGCGAGCCAAAGAAATATTTGGTGAGGAATTCGAGAGCTTTACTCTGAATATTCTCATCCCTTTCTTTACACCCAAAAAAGTGGAAGATAGTCTGGACACCATCGCAAATGTGATGAAACTGTCCGGGTCGGGACTTGTGGAAATCTCCAGCGGTATCGCGGACCTCATGACGCTGATTACAGACAATCAGAACGTCCATAGCCGGATGGCCGACACGCTTTATCACACGGTTGATGGGATCACATGCTCCCAGACAGATCTTGAAGCCCACTACCTGAAGATCGCTGACGCAAACGAGACGTTCGTAAAACTTTCGCAGGGCCTTGCACGGCATTTGGAAAACAGCCAAGCATCCATTGAAAAGCTATTTGAGAGCCTGGGAGGGCAAAAAAGCGAAATAGAGAATCTATATGCCCGACTGGAGACGTCGGTTCAAAACCTGGATAAAAACTTTAAGGAGGGCATGCTTGAGGCTTCGAGCAATATCATTCATGCTGTTGATTTCCAGAACCAGCAAATTCAGCGTATAGAAGCGGATCACAACAGCTTTCTGACCAATACAAACAACAAAATGATACAACTGCTGGATAAAACCGAATCAATGCTCAACGACCGGCAAAAGCTCAACATAGAAAATTTGAAAGCTGTTACTGAATCACACGTCAAGGTCGTGGACTCGTTAAAAGAGATCCATCAGGTCTTTAATGACCGCCTCACTCAAGGGTTTAAGTGTGTACGCGAGGAGATAGCCGCTCAACAGGGACGCCTTGAAACCCGATTCGACGATCAGGTCACGAAGATTACGACCAAGCTGGATGATATTTTTTCACAGGTACTGCCTAAACTTACAGTGGCCATCGAGAATCAGACCCAAGCCCATAATCAATCCAGCGAAAAATTGATCGAAAGAACTGTGCAATGTTTCGAAGCCGCTTCTTCAGAACAGCGAGACATTTTCAGCCAGAAAATCATTCCTTCCGTTGCCGTTATGGAAAAAACGCTGAAACACACCGAAAACACGTTAAAAAATTCCAATGAAATCAACCAGGCTTTACTCAGTTTATTGGGTCATGCTTTTGATTCCAATTTGATATCTAAGGTGGAGAAAAAAGGAAAAATTAAGACATTTCTAAACTGGTTTACGTTCAAACGATATTAATACCGTTTGGGCCCAAATGTTTAGTTATCTTTCAAGAAATTTCAACAATGAACCGTAAAAATTTATACCATCAAAACCGCAACACCATGCCGAATATCTGGCCGGCCCTAGTGGATGTCATCATCGCCACTCTGATGATTTTGTTACTTTTCATGATTATCCAGTATATTACATTTTATCTGAGTGATGCGTTAAAGCGCATGGAAATCAAATCGCGCCAGGATCGTTTGGAGGAATTGATTTCTGAATTTGAAGATTCAGGGAGAATACCGAGAGGAAGCATTGATTGTATTTCGAGTGGAGACAGTCAAAAACTAAGATTTAGCAGCGCATTGCTTTTCCCAGCAGGAAAAGCGGAAATACCGGATGAAAAGGTGGGAAGTTTTCTATTTTTAGATGCATTGGGAGAAATACTGAAGCTGGCGTACTATGAGAAGAAATTATATGATCAAATATATATCGAAGGGCACACAGACACAACACCGATTAATAATGCGAAATTTCCTTCAAATTGGGAATTATCAACCGCTCGCGCGGTATATGTGACGAAATATTTGATAGAGCGGGGCTCTCTCAAACCGTTGCCCTCTAACAAAAGATTTTTGGGTTCAGCCGGTTATGGAGAGTTTAATTTTGTCAATTCAGATGAAGATAAGGCTGCAAACAGAAGAATAGAGATATTATTGGTATATTCACAAAGGTAATAAGAAAGCCTCTCATGGCTTGGATACATTCAAATGGTTTTAGATGAATTTAATTTTTTCCGGATCTCTTACGCGCTAAACAAACGGTTGATACTGATTAGTTGTCATCGAATCGTAAAAAGGATTCAGGGGGCATTTATATGAGGAAGTTTTACTTGCGATATTTGTCGGTGTTTTTCTTTTATTTTTTGTGTCTATGCGGGTATAAACCATTACTATTGTT
The DNA here is from genome assembly GCA_019314185.1 of Deltaproteobacteria bacterium. The sequence continues at coordinate 22,452 of JAFCZU010000005.1, forward strand.
TGCAGCAGATGTAAATAACACCACAACGGTCTTTCCAGTTAACATCAATCTTGTTATTTTAATTGATGACTCGAAAAGTATGTTAACGAATGATTCAATTGAACTTCGTATTTCTGCTACAAAATCGCTCATAGATATTGTCAAAGAAACAACAAGTAAAACAGAGGGATTAAACTACAGTATCAAAATAGTAACATTCGGGGTGAATCAAAATGCAATTAGACAGTTAAATGGTTTAAAAAACGAATTTCATGTCACCACTATTACACCTAAGGAGTTGCCAAAATCAGATTTTAGACCGGTACTGCAACATGCTTTGAATGAGTTTCAAGCCACAAGTTTAAAATCAGGCGATATGAGAGCTGTAATTCTTGTCACAGATGGACGCCCCCAGTTAACAGATATCTCCCTTACCACACGAGAAGTTCTGGACTACTTCAATGCCTCAACCTTTACAAATATAAGAGACCAATTCAAAAGACGTGGAATTGAGTTGTTTGTTTTGGGTATCGGAGATAAAAAGATAGCTATGACAGCAAATAACGGTTGGTATTAATTTTGCGATGCCGCAAATAGTATAACTATTGTTACGTCACAATTTTTAATGTACTGAATTTTCACCAATTTTGCCATTGCGTGATAAAGTATGCGCTTTATTGTCTCTATGCACATGCTTAATCATGTTGTGGTGAAATTGATCCCTTTTTCAAGCAATTTTTCAGCAAAATATGCCAAAATGTCTCAAAATCGGGCATATTTTACGAAAAGCATACTTGATCAAGAAATGATAACTAAACGCAATAGCACTATCGGTAAGGCTTTCTATAAATCCAACCGTTATTTGCTATCATAGGAAGATAGATAAACAATTATGGTCTCAATTTGTTGATAATAAACATTATCTGTCCATAAGCGAAACAACTGACTTACGTGAATATTTCATGGAGAACATACAAATGGCACGGGAATTACTTCAAGAAGTGTCAGTTCGCACTGGATACAAATACATGAGGTATCTAAAAGCCATGCTATACGCTCTAATGGCATTGGTTTGTTTTGTAATCGCTGAACGTGTGCACGCTGGCAATGTTACTGATTTAAACGAAACGCTTGTAGTAAATAGACAGGCAGCAGAACTCTGCCTTGAGACTGCATCTACATTAGAGGAGGCATTCAACTATATAGACGAAACAGATGAAATCAATCTGATGGGCAATATTAAACTCCTGCACGATTTTTCTACTGCACTTCAGAAAGATATAGAAACGTCGCCCGCAAAAGGATTCACCGTTCTAAGATCGTACACCCTGGAGGAGATAGGTAAGTTTGGATTAGGAAAAATGCCTGGTGTGGTTGATGTATTGAAAAAGACTGGGAAATTGCCTTCTTCGTTTAATTTGCCTGCTACCTTTGGTGCAGAAGAATTTGCCAGAGCAGTTTCTATGCATATTGGCAGTGGCAAAGCCGATATTGATACGATTACAAATTACCTTGATGGATTAAACAAGGGTTGCTGGGCCGTTGTGGGCTACATGGTGGGTGGGCCTGAAGCGGCAAGGGTCTATCAATCTATTGCCGGCACAGGAGCAAAACTGTTAAGAGAAGCCACCTTGCCGGTGTTTAACAAGGCTGTCGTTGCCTGGCGACGTCAGGGAGAGCAGTTAGTAAATCAATGGCACACTTTACAGGAAAGAAGAATCTATGACGGACTCCCTGTACAAACAATCATTGAGGTTTATGGTGAGGAGCTGCTTAGAAAAAATGGCATCAGTAAGAAAGATATTCAGGAGTTAGATACAGTCGCTTATAATCTAAATCAAAGCCTCATTCAGATGAAAAAAGATCTCAGTACTGAGAAAATTGAGGAATTTAAGGAGTCGGGGGAAATAGTGCTTGGAGGGGTGTATATTGACCCAGAGGTGATGTATGTGGGCAGAGGAGGGAATGAAGTGAAGAAAAACACCATAGACTCCCGTCCTTCAGAAGACATCCTCTCCTGGCCTGTAGATATTTCAGAAACGGAGGAATAGAGATGCAAAGCAGAAGATTATTGCCAAGATTTGGGATGTGTTTGGTTACTTTACTGCTGGCGCTCTTTATGGGCACAAGTGCCCAGTGCACCGATCCAAAGCAGGCTTCGATTCAGCCTTATGAGGGTCGCGCTGTCTCCCTCAGAGTGCTGGAAGAAAGGGTCAAAGAGTGTATGGTTAAACGGGAATGCCCTGAAAACATTCTTGAGCTGTGTGGTCTAAAGAAAATAACCGGGTTTGTGATTGATAAGAAAAGCAAAGACCTTATCCTGCTGGGAAAGGTTGATGCCACCTCTCCTGCTCTATACCTTGAGGACTTTGTGGTTGCCCTCAGGAATGCCTGGTGGAAATATGCGCCGTTGAGAGGAAACACCTACTACTATTCTGCTCCTGGCTGCTCTATTGATCCTAATTCAAAGACTTTAGAGAGGCTTCAAAAAGTGGGCAGTAGGATTCTGTCAGGTGCAGAAGAAATGGAAAATACTCTTCAAAAGTGGGACACCATTTGTGGTGAGCCCCAGACGGTGAGAGTTCTGGGCACCCCTTTTGATACCCACTTTGCCAAGATCACGGTGGATGCAGACTATTACATGAAGAGGCTTATTAATGGGTCTGTTTCTCTTGCAATTGACGGATTTGAAAGTCTTACCGATATGACATTAAATAAAGCCAAAGAGGATGTCATCCAGGGCAGACCTGTTTCTATGCCTCTTAGCTGTCTTAACAGATTCTGGTTCTTCCCGGGAGAGAACCGATACGTAGAAGACAAAGGAGTAGTTCTCATTAAGAAATGTCAGGTTAAACTCTTAACTGAGGAAGAGTTTATCACCAAAAGGGGACAAGTAGCTGGTACTGGCCAGGCAAACCCCTTCGCCCAGAGATTTTCAGAGAATTTTACCATAAAATACAGCGAGATAGCCGAGAAAAGACAAATTTATGCCGAACTTGAGGGCCTTTTCAGGTTTGTAGCCCTGGCAAAGGTGATGAAATTTCAGGCTGCACCTTTAGAGGCAGGCGTCAATCTTGATTGTCTGCTAAATCGATACCCCATAAGGAGAACTTATGTCAACCGCACCCTTCCCGGGTTGTCTCATGTCAAGGGATTTGAGCACCGTCGTGACTTCCCCGGAGGCTACCAGATAGCCCAGTTGCGGCTGCCAAGCTGTGGCGGGGTTGCCATAGATGTAAGGATTAGTGAAAAGAATTTCGTAAGGGACAAAATGGGATGGCTGCGTGAGCTGAGGCAAACTGTGTTAGAGCTAAGGCCCTCCTCAGATGCCCTTTATTGGGACTTTCCCACTATGTGGATTGAAAGATTGGGTATATAGATAACAATTCAGCTTGTTAAATCAGGCATGAATACCATTCACCTCGTTTATAACAGGGCGGCTTCGTTGCCATCCTAAGAAAAAAGGGCATTGGCATTATGAATACCTCCTTCAGGGAAGTGTCAAACGAAATTGCATTAAGGAGGCTTAAGGCAATAATTCGTATTCTTAAAAGTATTGAGCATTATGACATTCCAGCTTACTATTTACCCGATATAATTGATCAGTTAATAGGCATTTCCAGAGAAGGCACGACCAATCTTGGGGAACTTGATTATCGTAAAAAATACCTGGTAGGCTAATCAGGCAAGCACAGCTTTTATAGCTAACAAGATTAAAAGTCACTGCGAAGCAAAGAACAAAAAATTCCCCTGTGACAAGAATAGGCGGAGGAATGTGAAATATTGGGGTTGATTGTCGTTGGATTTATTATGCTTTCTACCATGGAAAACTTGAGAAAAACTTGGGGAGATCCGGATTCGTAATGACCCAGAATAATGGAGAAAGGGAGGGCTGGCTACATGTCCAGGTCACTAAGCTTTGCAACAAAGCCTGGGTGAACCGATTGTGGATTTGGATAGGTATGCCGATTGGGTGGTGGCAGAGGTACCGAAATGTCTTCGACTTAGTTATGGTGCTATCTATTGCTAGTCTTCTGTTTGCTGTGTTCGCATTCATTCAGAACGAAGCCGAAAACCGGCAGATCATAGATAGTCTGAAGATCGTAGTGGAAAACGAACAAGATATCCTATATACTTTGAAAGCTATAGTTAAAGACCAACGAAAAAACTTAGAGAAACTACGGGTCGAGGGTAGGCTTCCGCCTGGCTTGGCACCGCAACTTGTGAAGGGAAGTGGCAGACCTGGTGAGGGTTTGGCCTCAATCGAAGCCGATTATGTACAGGGTACAGACCCGCTGCAGTTTATCATCCGCGGGAGCATTGATATAGTTAGCAAGAATAGAAGCTGGTGGATTGGTACGCATAGCGGATTACAGGTCTGGCCACAAATAGAGCTATCTCACGATATTGGCGCGGGTGAAAAATTCGAATACCGGCTAACCGTTCCTTGTGGAGTGGAATCAGGCTCTCTTGTTTTAGTTGAGGCAGGACCGGTATCGAGGAAATTGTTCGCAGATCACACCTTGAGCCCAGTACAATATGTTGGTCTTTATTGGCCGCATCTTGTTGACGTAAGCGTCTTATGGTCGGTAGTCTTTCCATAATTATGAACTCAAACTTGAGAAGAGAGGAGCCTATCGTGAGGCAGATTAAACTCGTTTTTGCGGTTTTCATTCCGGTCGTCTTAGGAATTTTTGTGTGGTGCCCAATGGCGGATGCCGATGCGGTGATTACAGAGCCACCAGCGGGAACTCTGATCCAAAACCGACTTGACTTTTCTGTAGCAGGTTCCATCTCTGATTACAACGAAAGCATGGCCGCCAACTTTCACTATTGGGTATCGATCGCAAGTGTCAAAGGGAATAACAAAGCAGATCTCCATTGGCCAAAGTTTTATGTGAAGAGTGGGCATTTCCAAGGCAGTATTCATGATGGTGGTCAGAATCCTCTCCCAACTCCGCAGACGATGATTATCTTTCTGCTTCGGGTGGACGACGCTACGAATCAACGCTTTATTCGATGGTTAAACAAGGGCGTTTTTAAGGGATTCCCGGTCCAGAACTCTGAGATTGTTGTCAGCGTACCCATCCGGTTTCGTTAGGTTACGTTGCGTGATGCAAAGAGTTACATGCTATTACATCATCATTTGTTATTTTGGCACTGAAAATTTGGGCATTTGGGAGCCTTATGAAATTATCGCGGTGGCTACATCCCAAAAAAAGCTTTATAAGCCGGGCGATACGTTGGAGATTGTTCCGTTAGATCTTCTGCAATCAAGGATCGTAACCGTACGCAGAGCAAAATAGCACTTTGGGGCGGTTTAGCCTGACCGCTCCACATAATTCAAATATCGAGTCATTATGAGTGGATTGATTAAATGGGTCATCAGATTTTTATTTGTAACAGCAGTATTGATGTTTGGCGGCATTTTTCCATCATTTTCCGCTGATTTGCAGATGTTTTCCAATGTTCGACTGGTGAACAATCCTCAAAACGATGGGGATAGCTTTGTTGTGATTGCCGCAGGAAAGCATCTCAACGTGAGACTCTATTTTGTTGATTGTCCTGAAATCTCCGTTAGCTCTAATAGCGATGCACAGCGGGTTCGGGAGCAAACACGTTATTTTGGATTAACCAGTGCAGAGCGTATCATTCATTTTGGCAATGAAGCAAAAGCTTTTGTTGATCATATCCTTGATAAACCTTTTACTGTTCATACAGCCTTTGCAAGTGCCTTGGGAAGGTCGGCCAAAGGCCGAGTATATGGAGTCATCACAACATCTGATGGAGATGATTTGGCGAGTCTACACGTTAAAAATGGTTTTGCCCGTACTCACGGTATAGGCAGGAAAACACCCGATGGAGTACCACGTGATGAAATGATAGAAAGACTTCGTGATCTTGAAATTTCGGCCATGTTGAAACGTGTCGGCATTTGGTCGGAGACTGATCCTGATCGGATTGCGGAACTTCGTGCCAAACAACGTAGTGAAGAGAGCGAATTACAGGAAATAAAGAACCAGGTAACAAAAGCCAAATCTCCACAAGGCTCACTTGATCTAAACACCGCCACAGAAAGAGAACTTCAGTTTATCAGTGGAATCGGTCCCGTTCTTGCCGCGAGAATCATTGCAGGACGGCCCTATGAAACCGTTGATGATTTGCTCAAGGTAAAAGGAATTGGCCCCAAAAAACTGGAAAAGATTCGCTCGTACTTCGTGGTGAATCAAGGGCAGTAAGAACCTTCGGCCTGACAGAGCATTGCGCGTGCCAGGACAAATCCAAGACGAGGATTGTGGCTACCACGTACCCGCAAAGACCCAACGAGAATTTGTTAGGAGTTTATGAGGCCGGAGAAGAATATACGCAAATCATTGACGCAAACCTACCACTTTGGTATTGCCAGCTCGCCGCCTGTCATGTAGAAACTCATTCCCAGCCCTTTTTTTGTGCCGGAAAGGCGTGAGATCATAACCGGTGACGGTACATGAAAAACAGCAACGCTTATACCAGTGATAAACAGAAGGATCAGCAGGACCCCGTAACTTGGGGCGAGGCCTATAAGGCTCATCGG
>JAFCZU010000078.1 GCA_019314185.1 Deltaproteobacteria bacterium
GTTTTTCAAAGATCTTTCAACTTTTCAAAATTGAGGACGATTTTCAGTCCTATGTTGACGCACTTACTGAGACATTAACTGGTTCTACGCCATTTCAGGGGTGCGAAACTTGAGATTTTAGTTGTTCCTGATCGGTTCAAGAATGTGCCGATTTTGAAAGTTGAAAAATACTCACTGAGGGTACAGCGCTGTCCTGAACTTTGAGTTTGATTTTATATGTTGATGAAGGTAGACTGCATCTTGTTTTTTACATTTTCTGATAAATAGAAGTTGAGCAATAATATGGAAAAAGAAATTTTGCGTGTAGATCCCAAAGCAAGAGTCAAAAAAACTCTGATAACCATTGTCACTTGCTTTATTAGCATTGCTACTATCCTGGTTTTTTTATTATTTGGTCAGTTGCTAAAAAATTATCTCGATTTTGGAGCCAATAGAAAGCATATACTCCAAGAATTGGTTGATATTCAGACACGCCTCGATGAGAACAAAACGCAAATAGTTGTAGAACAAGATAAATTTAAAACGCATTTTAAAAACGGGCAATTACAACTTGCTGAACTCAACGATACCATTGCCGCACGAGAAGCTAAAATCGAGTCGCAACAATCAAAAGTAAATGAGTACGACATACTTACCGAAAAAGTCAGGTTGCGCAATCAAGAATACCAAGCCTTGCTAGATAAACTTCGAAAGGTCAATGAAAATTTCGCAACCGCAAAGGGAGACCTATCTGGGAAAGGAATTGAAATATCAGCGCTTGAAAAACAGAAGGAAGATATAACTAAGAAAATAAATGAATTTGAAAACAGCAAAAACAATGCAAAACAATCAATAGTTCAACTTAATAGTCAAATTTCAACGCGTAAACTAAAACTTGCGTCAATTCAATCTGACATTTCAAAAAAAAACAATGACGCAGCAATAATTTCGGGAAACTTTGATATAATCAAAAAAGAATATCAACTTGGCAATAATAATTTACAACAAATAAACAAGCAGCTTGCCGGAAAAAATATCACGCTGGCAAAAATTAATGATAAAACAGAGTCGTTCGAAGAACAAAAAAAGGTATTAGAAGGCGAGCTAAAAGAACTTAGCCGACTAAAAATAGAGTTTGAACAGTCAATGGCAACACAGAAGGATGCTATTGTCAAAACCAAAAAAATATTGGCAGATGCTACTGTAAAACTCATTAGTGAAAATGACGAGATAGAAATTGCACAGAAAAAACTTGCTCAACTTGAGATAGATACCGCCAAGATTAAAGAAAAGTATGATACTCTTTCAGTTCAGGTCATTCTTGCTCAAGAAACTGTTAAAGCAAAGAATCGGGAAAAAAAAGAACTGGAGACAGTTTTCCTGGAATTAAGAAAGAAACAGGCGGATTTTTCATTAACCATAAGTCAAATGGAAGAAACTAAAATCAATATTGAGTCACAGATAAAGGCGGTGGTTGTAGCCTTGAAAAACAAGAAGGACGAATTAAAGTCAATCGAAAAAAAAATTGAAGCTAACAAGAGTGCTAACTAAATTGCTATGTCAAATCTATTAATCAACCCAATAACACTCTATGTCACTGGAATCACGCTGGTAACAGTCCTGATCATTATTTTTACTCTTTCTGTCTATTATTACAGCAAGGCGAAAAATATTGCTCCATTCTTGGCTCAAATTGAAGATTTGCAGCGAACAATTGCCGAAGCTCAGAATACTCTTGAGGAAATCAAAAAAGAATTTCGGGAAAAACAAGATGAGCTTGCCAAGGCTGATAGACTGATAGCAGATGGAAATGAAGCCAGAGACTGGTTGGATCAAAATCGCACGAAAGTTGAGTCTTTAAAGTTTGATATTGACAAACAAGGTACCAAACTGAAAGACGCAACAGAAAATTATGGAAAACGGCAGGAAGAACTCTCTGAGTTGATTCAACAGATCGCCGATAAGCATGTTGCAATTAAAACAGCAACGGAACTGAAAAACAAGTTAGATATAAAAATATCCGGGTTGTCAGAGCAGTCAGAATCTTTGAAGGCTTCTATTAAACAGGAAACAAAGCATGAAAAAGGTTTAATAGCAGGCATTGACCAACTTAGAGACAAGAAGAATGAGCTTGATGCCAAAGTTAAAGATTTAGAGCGTCAGGAAAAGCGACTGGGTGAACAGTTGCAGGAAGAAAAGGATGAACACAAACAGCTGAAAAAGAAAATAACGGCTTCAAATGAAATATTGGCACAAGTTGAAGGTAAAGCTCAGGTTGCAAAGTCGATTATCGCTGAGGGGCAAACAATCACCGAAATGAATGAAGAACGCTGGAAAGACTTGGATAGAAAAATTTTCAGTGACGATACCCCGATAACACCAACGAATGTTAATGAAGAAACATGGCTTGAGACCTTCTCTGCTTCTTTGCGAAAACACGGGTTTATGTTTGATAGAAGAATTCTTTATGCCTTTCACACTGGCCTAAAATGCGCAGAAATTTCACCTCTGGTCGTTTTGGCTGGCATCTCCGGAACTGGAAAAAGCTTGCTTCCAGAATTGTACTCTTCTGCTTTAGGTATGAACTTCCTCCCTGTTGCCGTCCAACCCCGCTGGGACAGCCCGCAGGATATGTTTGGTTTCTACAATTATATGGAGGGTCGCTATAAAGCGACGGAATTGTCACGCCTGCTCTGGCAGTTTGATAAGTATAATAATCCAGAAGCAGAAAATATCTATCAGAAAGAAATTCCATTAAACCTTATTTTGTTGGATGAAATGAACCTTGCAAGGGTTGAATATTATTTTTCTGATATGTTGAGTAAACTGGAAATTCGACATGGACTGAATCCCGCAGATAAAGCTAACCGACAAAAAGCGGAAATTGAGATTGAATGCAACGCTTCTGCTAAGAATCAACAGACTCGCCGATTGTTTGTTGCTCTAAACACTTTATTTATCGGGACCATGAACGAAGACGAAAGTACGCAGACGCTTTCGGCTAAAGTTATTGACCGCTCGAATGTTATTCGCTTCGGGCAGCCGAAACAATTGGCCAGTGTTCCAGATAAAGAAGGTTTTCTAGAAAGATGGACAGGGAAAGATCGAATCACATTTCAAAACTGGACAGATTGGCGTTCAAGAAAGCTCGATTCCCAGAATCGAAAGGAACTGGACGAAACTTTGACAAAAATAAACACGGCGCTGTCAGTCGTTGAACGGCCTTTTGGCCATAGGGTCAGCCAAGCCATTGAAAAATATGTCACCTATTACCCCGGGAAATTCACCGAAGCTCTTGCCGATCAGATAGAAATGAAAATTCTTCCTAAATTGAGTGGCTTGGACAGTCAGGTTCAAGGATTTGACGATGTGATGCGTGTTATTGAAAACAGGATTGAGCAAGTAGGCGATGATGACCTGAAAAAGGCTTTTGGTGAATCCCGCAAAAGTGCCGATGATTCATTTTTCAGATGGAGAGGTGTGATGCGCTGATTATGAATGAAAGAAGCATATCCGAACTGAAAAAATATTTACGACAGACTACTCCATCTTCTGACCCTCAATTTGACGCATTTCTGCAGCAGGTAGACATCATTTTTAAATTGCGTCTCGCAGCGGAACACTTCTTTAAATCAGCCCCACATGTTGCAATAAACAAACAGAAGGCGCTACCGCTTTGCTGGAAAACAATTGAACAGATCCTTCATCCAGGCCAGGAATCCCCTCCGGAAAATCTAATCACGCAAATTGCACGAAATTGTTTCAATGAAACAGAGGATATTATCCGGAATATGCGGAAGGTGTTATTTCGTGATCGTGAGAAAGTTGCTCTAGGACTGGTCCAGCAGGTAGATCCGCATTGTCTCCGCTGGCTCTCCAAGCAACCTGGGCGCAATGCGATTGAAAAGGCCGGTGCAAAACAGCAAATCCTTGCAATAGTTCGAAAAGAAAACTTCAATACACTAGAGAATCGGGTGTTTAAGGACTTTCTTATCCGGTGCCAGCGGGAAGCGGCTTTATACGTACAGAATTTTGAAAGTACATTTCGAGATCATGCAACAATCAGGTTGGTTAAACGATTAGGGAGACTGTGTGTTCAGGGACTGCGTGATCCCGTTCTTGACGGTGTCGGTTCAATGTATGAATTGTCTACACCTAATTATGTCCTACGGCAGGAACGGCGGTATGCAAAAATTTGGAAAGCATACTGCGAACTGATCCGTCAGGCAGATATTGCAGAGCGACTATGGCTTCGGCGAGAAGAACTTGCAGCAACACTTGAGAAATTACGTTGCGAAGTATTAAAGCACACTGCTCCACGCGCAAAATATCATTGCCCGATCTGGTTTAACTTTCTTGACGGAAAAAGAGAATTGTTGGACAAACAGTTTTTCGAAAATGAATTATTAGGGGAAAATAAAAAAACAGATTTTCCCATTCATCCAGCATCCGATAATACTTACCGGCAGGACGATGTAATTGTCGATCTGACGGGTCAGCAACCAGAATATGATTTACTGATCTATGGTTGTCATGAAAATGCAAAACCGTATCTTCAGAATTACTCGCGTCCCTCCATTGAAGATATTAATGGTCAAGATTTTTATTTTCTACGGGATCTCATAAGCAAAACGGACGTCAATGACCAGGATTTAAGGCACAGACTTAGAGATTACTTTGAGCAACTTTACGGAAAGTTTGGTGGAAAGAGGTGGTTTGTTATTGTGTCTGACGACCGAAACGCATTCTGGCTGGAACGTATCATCAAATCAATACCGCTTGCCCGCAGCAACGTTTTCCTGCTCTGGCGAAGTGTAGCCACTGCAATTGGCGTAATGGATCAACTGAACTGCCCTAAAAGAAACGACACAATTGCCATTATCGACGTTCAGCAGGGCGGTGTTGTCGGTATGAGTAAAATTGCTCTGGTTAGGGGGCAATCCGGTGAAATGTTAATACCGCAACGAAAATCCTATATTCGGCATCCGAAAAATTACGACAGGATTTTGCTTCAGCAGAATGGAACTGTCCCTGAAAAGGAATCCTTTCTGTATGGGCGGACTGTATTGTACAGGATGACAAAATCAAATATTGAACGAATAAGCACGTTTGCTGGAAAAGCGGCTCATGTAGTGCTTATTGATAATATTGGAGTTTCTGTACCGGACCATACAAAGTTGGGTGAATGGTTAGTGGCCGATGGAGCTTTGCTTGAGGAAGGGATGAAAAGTTTTATTAAACAAAGGGATGCTGGGAAAATACCATATTATGATGAATTGGAGGCGCTGTCGCTGATCGTTCAGACCGAAGATGAACAACTGCTGGCAAAAACATTAGTTCCGGCTGATAAAAGATCACCGGGCGGTAGGGAGATAGTAACAGATACCATCAAACGGGCAGCGGTTTTAAAGCAGCATTCTGACTATGTCGATCTTCTTTTGTGTATGGGCGAGGCGTTACCAGACGCTCATCTCAAGCAAAAACGACATGAGTTTCATAAAAACCTTGTTGATGACCATGCCATAGATTTGTCAGTAAAGGTTACACCTGGACAGGGAATGGCGTTGGTAACAGTTATGTCTGATTTTTTGCATGAGCCCATTGAGTTGGATTTTCTCCGCGGTATGAAAGATAAAAATGAGAAGGGCGAACCAATGACCATGACATCCCTTGAGGATGAAATGGAACGTAGTTTTCCTCCCGATTCTCCTGATGTAGAGAGCGATTCTAATTTGTGGGGAGATATAAGATACGAGGTCATGGATTATCTATCAGACAGGATCATGCCTGATGGGAAATGGTTTGCAAAAGCGACTAAAAAATATCCCGATGGAGTACCTTTACCAAAGGGGGCAAGTCCTTTAGAAAGGCTTAGAAGAAAAAATGTTTTTGGCAATAAGCAGGGACAACAATATCCTCAAGGACTCGACCATAAAGCTCTTTTTGCAAAACTTTCTAACGATTGCTTAAAATGCTCCGGAAGTAAACGTAAAGAGATTATAAGGCTAATAGCATGGACTTATGCATCAAAAGAATCATTTTTTGATCCAATTCGAAAAAAAACAATTCGTCATATTTTTGATTATGCGAAAGAAAATACATTAGAAGCGCCTCTTTTTCAGGAAATGACACTGTGCGCTAATTTATGTATTTTACCGGAAGAATGGTCGCGATGTCTTAAAGCTATCGAGTTACGTATAACAGACTATAATAATAGGGTTACTCGTGATTTTTATCTGCTGTATAACCTACTTCAGTTTCATCCAACGCTAATTTTGGATACAGAATATTACCTCAACAACCGTTGCTGGAAGATTGCTCACCATATTCCGTATTGGTACGATGTCTCACGAGACAACGGTATAACTATCGGATATATCCTGAAAAGTATTTTATACTTACTTCGTTGTCGCCGGTTTGACGGAAAGAAATTTCTTACTAAAGCACATGACCCTGATCATTATGAAATATTCGATAAATGTCTGAACTCCCCTGTACATCACTCACACGAGAGATTACGACTTTTAACAAAAGAATACCTATATAATAAAGGTACAATAGACGGGTTACCCGTGGATTAGCTATGAAACTTGAACAAATCCTTGGCATCTGGCAACTCACAAACAAAGGTAGAAGCATCCCTGTTAATTATTCCAGACTGTGTCGGGAAATCGAAAAACTGGATTCAGAAAAAGTTGGCTTTGATACAGTTCGTCAATTGGAAGAGGAAGGTTTTATATCAACTCTGCCAAATGGGAAAAGAAAACTTACTGACCTTGGCTTGAACACACGAATTCCTTTGCCTACGCGTCCGGTTATCACAGAAAAGAGTACTGAACAAAACTGGGCCCGCTTCAAACGGCTTTGCGCTTATTACGCCGATTGTGTCACCCAATCAGAAAAGACACAGGAATACTTATTTGAATCGGATTTGAATACCAAGTATCTCCTGCCGTCATTGCCGATAGACTGGTTAAATGAAAAGAAAACAATAACGGTAAAGTTCAGTCGTACTGCCATCCCGGCAATCAACCGAATAAAAAGCCGAAAAGAAGACTCTGAAGATATCTATATTGGGTATCCGCTGAGCGCCTTCCACGATTCAAGAGGGGAAATGGCCTACTCGCCAATTTTGCTTTTTCCGGTGGATATTATTTTTGACATCGCCCATTTTGGGTTAACAATCCGCCATGATGAAATCGAAATCAATCGCACATGGCTGGAATATAATGTCCCCCATGAAGACCATAAAGATGTACTCACCAGTATCTGCTTCTCTGCGGGAAACAAAACAGGTCTGCTTGATGCGGTGACAGCCGTTCAATATTTGACCAACCGGTTTCGTGTCGATTTAGATCCTGATTACTTAGACTACAATGTCGAACACCGCTCCAAAGGTATTACCAATTCGGCAGTGTTGTTTGTTGGTAATCCTCTTAAATTCAGCAAGACACTAAAAAAGGAACTGCAAGAAATATGTAAACAACCTCCTTATATCCTGGATCAGACAGCGTTAGCATACATTTTCCGCGATCCACCACTTGAGAACCTATATGAAGATCAGACATCCATCCTGCCATTTGATTTTTTAAGTTTTCCTTCCAACCATGAACAACACGTTGCCTTGAAACAGGCATTAAATCAACCAGTTTCGAAGGTGACTGGCCCGCCAGGAACCGGAAAATCACAGGTGGCGGTTAACCTTATAGCAAACCTTGTCTTCTATGGAAAGTCTGCGCTTTTTGCCAGTAAAAACCACAAAGCGATCCACGCAATTGTTGAACGTGCTGAATCAGTCTCCCCTGAACTGCCATTGGTGCAATTCTGCTCAACAGAAGATGGTGCTACTGGCGCAAGATGGACAACACAGCCTATTGATACGGTAATTGCAAAAGGTGATATTATCAGGCGAAAAAAAGGGATCCTTGGGGATTTACAATCTCTTCGGGAATTCGAGGACTCGCTCGAAAATATTCGTGATTATGAGACGGTATTAGCAGCAATTGATAATGCCCGGGCAAAACTGCAAGAGATTGAGGCTAAATATGAATTAATTCTTCCTAAGATACCTGTTTCTGAAAAAGAATTAACTACAGAGTATCGGAGCAATCTTGAAAAGCAGGCAAATTGTATCGGTGAACAAATTGAAAATCCGACTCTGCTGCAAAAAATTATAGATTTTATCCTGATGCGCAAAATTAAAGCTCAGGATGCCGAGAAAAGATTAAGAAAACTCCTCCCGAATATTTCAGCAAGTGCAAAAAATTCAGAAACGTTTAAAAACCGCGTTTTACGGCTTTGTGGCGACATTGCTGATTATCTTTCAATACAGGATGAAAGATTGAGCCTTCATTGGCAGCCACTGGCTATTGAGGAAGATGAAATTACAAGATTGGCAAAGGAAATGTCATTTCGAAGTAAGCACCTGCACGACATTTTTTTAACCAATCGTACTACAGCTCTTCTTGAGGTACCCGAAACAATTCAGCAAGAGATAAAAGCTGCTTCCAATCGGATAGCCCGCCAGAACTTGCCGTTCCTGGCACAGGTACTCCCTGCGTCAAGCATTGAAGAAGCACAGGATTCATTCAGGCAATTTTTAAAATTATTTCCTGCATGGGCAACCACCCTGCTATCACTATCAAAAGCGTCTCCATGTGTGGCGGGCCTGTTTGACCGAGTAATTATTGACGAGGCTTCTCAATGTGAAATTCCGCCAATTGTTCCGGCTCTTTATCGCTCCAGAGGGGTAACTGTTATCGGCGATCCCGCCCAATTCCCACCGGTAATAACCTTGCGGGAGACGCGTCACGCTCACATTCGCTTTACTAAGCATAAACTCACTGATCAGTCTGATGAACGATTCGATTTCTTAAATCATAATGCTTTTGATGTTGTCACGGTCTCTCCACTCATGTTGCGTGATCATTTTCGCTGCCATGAAGATATCGCAGCCTATTTCAATGAAGAATATTATACAAACAAGTTGAAAATTCGTACCGATTCAAATCGTCTAAAATTTCCTGAAAATATGGGATTTAAGCGGGCTCTGGTCTGGAAGGAGATTTCTGATTCTTTAAACGGAGAAATCTCTGCGGTTAAAGAATTACTCAGAGATCTGAAAAAGAATAACTACGAAGGAGAAATTGGAGTTATCTCACCATTCCGGAAGGTGGTAGATCGATTGAAACCGGAACTTTACAATTACCAGCCCCTGCTTAATATAGAAAAGGATATCAATACCGCCAACGGTTTCCAGGGAGGTGAAAGAGATTTAATCATTCTCATTTTAGGTATAACAAGTAAACTGTCGAAAGGTCAGGATTGGTATGCCATTGCAGAAGAAAACCGATATATCTATAACGTCGCTGTCAGTCGCGCACGTGCCTGCTTGATTGTTGTTGGGGACAGAGATCAGGCACGGCAATCACAATCCTCAGCCCTACGTAATCTGGCAAAGGATATTGAGCAGCGTCCCCAGAAAAGTCTTTCACAGTCACCAGGAGAAGAAATGCTGTACCAGGCCCTTTATGCAAAAGGACTGGAACCGAAACAGCAGTATCCATTAGTTGGCCGTTACCTCGACATGGCTCTTGTTGAGGTAAAAATAGACATCGAAGTTGACGGTGAGGCTTATCATTTAAATAAATACGGCGAAAGAAAACAGGATGATACCTACCGGGATCTACAGGTTACATCAGTCGGTTGGCGTGTCTGCCGCTTCTGGTTCAGAGAAATTCGTGACAATCTCGATGATTGTGTTAGCCGGGTTCAGGAACTAATAAAAGAACTGGTTTAGTGAAGTTGGAATGATTAACGTTGTTTTTTAGGTAAAATCAGGGCAATGCCCCGGTTTTGATTTTTTCAATTGAGGCGATATCTATCCTGACACAGGGGGATACATCCATTTGGAGATGGAAACGGACGAACAGCAAGATTGCTTGAATTTGAAGCCCTACTTTCTTCAGGAGTGCCGGCTCCTTCTTCCCAACTATTGAGTAATCATTACA
>JAFCZU010000449.1 GCA_019314185.1 Deltaproteobacteria bacterium
CTGGCGGCATGACAGTCGAGTATATTTTCAGCCCGCTGTATGAGACGACCAATAACATTTATTCACTCTGGATGGCCCGTGAACATCTTCGTGAGCCGTTTCTTCTACTCGAAAGCGATCTTATTTTTGATGGATCTCTTCTGGATGACATGCGTTATCCTGATAGAATTGCCGTGGCACGCATGCAGCCGTGGATGAATGGTTCCACTGTTACGATTAATCAATCCAAGCAGGTTAAGGCATTCCAGAATGATGCGGCAGGTCATCCCAATGATATGTGCTACAAGACTGTAAATATTTACAGCTTCTCACGCTCCTCCTGGTATGATATTTCAGAAAGATTGGACCAGCATATTTCAACCGACAGGGTTCACGATTACTATGAAACCGTATTGGCGGCTATGGTGGCTGACAGGAGCCTCTCGCTTCAAGCGGTCTCATTTGACAGTAAGCCCTGGTATGAGATTGATACTCTTGCAGATCTGGCAGAGGCTGAGAAACTATTCTCGGCAGACCCCTGTGAAACAAGACTTCGTGACAATCTCGCCCTACAATCCTTCAAGATATCAGAAAGACCGTTTCAACAAACAACCAGCAGGAAGAGGGAAACGATGTCACAGATATTATCCAGCACACGGTCAGTTCCTCAGCGTTTTTCTTTAAATATGAAGCCGAATCATGGGGCTAATATTCAGGAACGTGAAGCCCTCCCCAAGAAGCCAAGAGGAACTGTACATGGCACAGCATAATTTTGAGACCCAAACGCAGAAATACGAATTCATCTCCGGGCAGCATGGAGGGTACTATCGTCATGACTTCATAGACCATGCGTATCTTTATAATCTCTATTTCCCGCCAGAGGCGGTCTTCACCAGCTTTAAGAATCAAATCCACGACATTGTCCTAAGCTACCCGGTCGCACAGGATGCCTTGGCCGGTCTCATCAGTCAGTTAATCCATCAACCTGCTGAAAGAATTGTTGTAGGAAATGGTGCTGCCGAACTAATCAAAATTGTCTCCGGGCACCTATCCAACAAGGTGATCGTTCCGGTGCCCTCTTTTAATGAATATGTGAATGCCGCGCCGCCAGGCCGGGCTGTTGAATTTGCGCTTGAATTTCCATCCTTCGATCTGGATGTGGATAGATTTGCTGCTGAAGCAATCAGGATTAAAGCAGATGTGGCTGTTGTAGTAACGCCGAATAACCCCACATCTATGTTGGTTCCCAGGTCAGATCTTGTCTGTCTTGCACAAAAACTTGCACCCCATGACTGTATGCTGATTGTCGATGAATCCTTTATGGATTTTGTTCCAAACCCGGATCAAACCACCCTGGAGCATGACATCGAGCGGTATCCTAATATGGCCATCTTCAAGAGCATGAGTAAAGCCTATGGAATCTGCGGTCTTAGGATCGGTTATATGCTCACCGCCAATGCCGCATTTGCCGAAGCGGTTCGAAAAGACGTGCCTATCTGGAATATTAACGGATTTGCCGAAGAGTTCTTGAGACTTTTACCTGGGTACAGACAGGAGTTTCTCGAAAGCTGTCAACAGGTACGCAGCGACAGGAACAATCTGTATACAAGCCTGTGTGCTGTCCAAGGATTGACGGTGTACAAGCCCGATGCAAATTATGTGTTCTGCCGCCTTCCCGATCAGGCTCAAAGCGCCCCAGAAGTCACACAGAAATTGTTTGTTGAGCATAACATGTACATAAAACACTGCCAGGGCAAAACGCTCAAGGATTCTGACAGGTATATTCGTATTGCCAGCCGTACCAAAACAGAAAATGATGCATTAGTTAACGCATTGGCAGGCATTATTAATTCGACAAAAACAGTACTATCTCTATGAAAGATTCGCAATATCCACCATCACATCAGACCGGGATGCTTACTTTTGCCCGCGATCTCCCAAACATCTGTTCGCTTGCAGGGCTTTTGTGTGCTGTCCTTGCAATATACTACACTATTGGAGGCAATTTCCCTGCCGCCATGATTGGGATGATCTGGGCTGTTTTTTTTGACTGGGGTGACGGAATCATTGCCCGTCAGATGAAGGGGCGAACGGATGAATATCGAGCTTTCGGGGGACAGCTTGATTCGTTGATCGATATAGTAAGTTTTGGCATTTGTCCCGCTGTTCTTCTCTTGAGCTATGGAAACTTCAGCCCCTGGTTCCTGCCGGGAGCGTTCGTAATTGTCGCGACCAGTGCAATACGGTTGAGTTATTTCAATGTGTTTGGCCTGATCGATGATTCGACGTACAGGGGATTGGCGCTTGACAACAATGTCATCATTCTTGGTTTTGTATTTCTGTTTGACGGTTTTTTCAGCCAGACGATCCTTTCAGTCATTCTATACACTCTATGCATGGTTATGGCAGCCCTAAATGTAGCCCCCATCCGAACGCCCAAATTTGCTGGAAGGTGGTTTTATGTTCTCACGGCGTATACTCTGGTATTAACAGCCCTCTATAGCTGGATACTGTGGAGTAGATTGTGATGGTAATTGTGTGATAAAAAGCATAAATGAATTGGGTGCTGTTTCGAATAATTCCAGGACTATCGTCGTTTGTGGTTCCGGTAATGCCTCCCATGCTTGTGTTAGTGAATTCTCCTCAAGCGGTTTTATCGTGGATGTGTTTGTTCCATTTCGCTCTAAGTCTGAACGCTGGAATGCCGCCATTGCAAAAACGGGAAGTGACCTAATTGTTGATAATCCTAATGGATCTCAATTTCATATTGTCTGGCTCGATCCTCAGCATAAAGTATATCCACGCTAATGATGTCCAATTCCCATTTTCATTTTAGGGGAATCAGCAGATATGCAGACTTTCTTATGGAAACAGACTGGCGTGTTGGACAAGTATTGAATGCTTTAGAAGCTAATGGCGTTTCTGACCATACACTGGTTATTTTCACTACTGATAACGGCACCTCTCCCTTATGTGAATTTGCTGTACTCAGAGAGAAACAAACGGATCTGCAAAACCAT
>JAFCZU010000079.1 GCA_019314185.1 Deltaproteobacteria bacterium
TCGTTATCGCCGCAGTTAACGTGGTCTTACCATGATCTATATGCCCAATAGTCCCTACATTTACATGCGGTTTGGTCCGCTCAAACTTCTCCTTTGCCATGTTACTGCCCTCCCAGAATTAGAACAACTCTAAAAAAGAATATTTACGATTAAACTCTGCATAATGCATGCATGATATATTACTATAAATTCAACCTTACCATCGGTAATGAGCAAATGCTTTATTAGCATCAGCCATCTTATGCGTATCTTCCTTTTTTTTAACAGAAGCGCCCTTTCTGTTGGCAGCATCTAAAAACTCGCCGGCCAGCTTGTTGGCCATACTCTTTTCCGGCCGTTTACGTGCATAACCTATAATCCACCTTATTCCTAAAGCTGTACGACGGGACAGACGAATTTCGGTTGGAACCTGATAAGTTGAACCACCAACGCGCCTGGACTTCACTTCGATAAGAGGCTTAACATTATCAATAGCCTTTTCAAAAATCTTGAGCGGATCCTCATTCGTTTTTTTCCCAATAATATTAAACGAATCGTAAAGTATCGACTCCGCCAGACTTTTTTTGCCATCACGCATTATAGATTTTATAAATCTTGACACCAGCTCACTATTATATTGTGAATCAGGTACAATTAATCGCTTAGGGACTTCTCTTCTTCTTGGCATTTGTTACACCGTAAATTGTTATATGCCCAATATCTGCGTCAGGCTCAAATTTTAATCCTCGAAATACGGTAGTGTATTCCTGTGGTTAAAATTTTCGCCTTCCTTGATCTTGAACAAAATTGAACATTTTGAAACTGCCTCATCTGTTTATTATTTAGCGCACATCCACAAGTGGTAGATTTTAGACACTACTTAGGCTTCTTCGCACCATATTTAGATCTTCCCTGTTTTCGATCTTCAACACCAAGCGCATCAAGTATACCCCTGACAACATGACCCCTGACAACATGATACCTGACACCAGGCAAATCCTTAACACGTCCCCCACGAACCAAAACCACCGAATGCTCCTGAAGATTATGTCCTATACCTGGAATATACGCGGTAACCTCTATACCGGTAGTCAATCTGACTCTTGCTACCTTCCGCAAAGCGGAATTTGGTTTCTTTGGAGTTGAAGTGTAAACACGTACACACACACCCCTTTTTTGCGGCCCCCCTTTTAGTGCCGGGGTATTTGTCTTCTTACTTATCCGCTTTCTGCCTTTTCTTATTAACTGATTAATTGTAGGCATAATCTCCCCATAAACATTAAAACAAAAAATCAAAGATTGATAACTTTGACAAAAGATAATTATCTATCTGCATAACCTTCCGTTGTCAAGCTTTTTATGAAAAATATTAATCTATATTTTTTATCTCTGCTCAACAGCAACATTATAATGTAAAGGGAAACCTGTTCCCGCGGGAATAATTTTACCCATTATAACATTTTCCTTTAGCCCATGCAAACGATCTTCAGCACCGGCGATGCATGCATCTGTAAGAACTTTTGTTGTTTCCTGAAATGAAGCAGCGGAAATAAAACTGTCTGTGCTAAGCGATGCCTTTGTAATACCGAGTATGAGTGGCTCAGCAACAGCCGGCTGACCGCCTTTATCGATCACCGCTATATTAGCTTCTTTAAATTTAATTCTATCCACCTGCTCTTCATCAACAAAATCGGTATCTCCAACCTCAACAACCTTAACACGCCTCATCATCTGCCGAACAATCACCTCAATATGTTTGTCATTTATACGCACACCCTGCAAACGATAAACTTCCTGAACTTCATCAACAAGATACTTGGCCAATGCAATTTCGCCCTTGATATTTAAAATATCCTGGGGTACGGATGCGCCACCTGTCAAAGGTTCACCTGCCCTGATATAGTCACCCTCATAAACATTTATATGCTTTCCACGTTGAATTAAATATTCCTTCTTATCTCCAACATCCACCGGAGTAATTGTAATCTTCTGTTTTTCCCTTTTTGAACTTTTTGATATTGAAACGTAACCATCTATTTCACTCAACACAGCAATCTCTTTAGGTTTACGCACTTCAAAAAGCTCGGCCACCCTTGGAAGACCACCTGTAATATCCTTGGTTTTAGTTGTCGCTCGCGGAAGCTTCGCAAGAACAGTACCAGCCTTAATCTCATCTCCTTCTTCAACCAGAAGAATTGCATTCACAGGCAGCAAATAACGAGCTACCCCTTTTGATGTAGATAATTTGACTGTTTTTCCATCTTTACCCTTAATAGAAATTCTCGGAATTTCCTCAACACTTTTTGATTCGATAATCGTACGGCTTGATTTACCTGTAACAGGATCCACCTTTTCCTGCATTGTCTTACCGTGCATAATGTCGCCAAATTTAACAATTCCGCTAACCTCTGTAATAATAGGCGTCGTAAACGGATCCCACTTTGCAAGCAAATCACCTGCTTTTACCTCCTGCCCATCATTCACAACAAAATGCGTTCCAAAAATAACGGGAAACCGCTCCAGTTCACGCCCGGCTTTGCTGACAATTGCAAATTCTCCACCACGGCGATTCATTACTATAAATTCATTTTGATCATTCTTCTCAAATTTGATGTTAATCAGTTTAATCTTCCCTTCCATACGCGCCCTGATATCTGCCTGCTCAACTCTACGACTGGCGGTTCCGCCGATATGAAAAGTACGCATTGTTAACTGGGTCCCTGGTTCGCCAATCGATTGCGCAGACAGTATTCCGACTGCCTGACCAATTTCAATCATTTTCCCATGCGCAAGATCACGACCATAACACTTGGCGCACACACCATATTTGGTTTTACATGTCAGAACTGATCGAATCTTCACTCTTGCCAAACCGGCCTCTTCAATCTTTTTAGCCAATTCTTCATCAAACTCTTCTCCTGCCCTTATAAGAATTTCATCTGTAAACGGATCGCGAACATCCTCTGTAGCAATACGGCCCAGAATACGTTCACCAATACGCTGGATGATCTCTCCTCCTTCGACTAACGATTCAACTTCAACCCCCATCATTGTACCACAATCATCTTCCATAACAACACAGTCCTGAGCAACATCCGCAAGCCGCCTTGTAAGATATCCTGAATTTGCAGTCTTTAAAGCAGTATCAGCCAGCCCCTTCCTGGCGCCATGAGTTGAAATAAAGTATTGAAGCACAGAAAGCCCCTCCCTGAAATTTGCAGTAATAGGGGTTTCAATTATTTCGCCTGATGGTTTTGCCATAAGCCCGCGCATACCAGCCAATTGCCGCATCTGGTCTTTGCTGCCCCTGGCGCCTGAATCCGCCATCATATAAATAGGATTAAAGCTTTCGTGCACAACGGGCTTTCCTTTCTTATCCAAAACCGACTTGCCCTCATCTGTAATACCAGCCATTTTCATGGACTGCATCATCTCGTTTGCCACATCATCCGTTGATTTTGCCCATATATCCACGACCTTATTATATTTTTCGCCTTGAGTAATTAATCCTTCAACATATTGTCTGTTGATTTCCGAAACCTGCTTTTCCGCCTTTTTAATGATATCCCATTTTACAGAAGGAATTATCATAGCATCAATCGAAATGGAAAGCCCGCTTGCTGTTGAATATCTATAACCAAGGTCTTTCAATCTATCGGAAAGAATGACTGTGGCCTTTGCCCCGCTATTCCTGTAAACATAATCCACCAAATCACGAAGGGCCTTCTTGTTCATGACTTTATTTACTATCTGAAAAAGTATTTCGGGCCGTCTGTTAATTACTTCAAAAAGATGATAGTTGTCTTCAGCAAAAACTGTGTCGCTAATCTCCCCATGTTTAAGGGAAAAGACCGCGTCAACATCAGCTTCTTTTACATTAAACATCCTTTCAAACTCATCTTTCGCAAGAGAACCGAGAACTCCGCCATTTTTCTTGTCAGCATCCTGAGAATGTTCTTTGACCATATCAACAAAAGAAGCTCCATCCTTTATTTTATCAAGAACCGTCTTAATCTCTTCTTTAGAAGAAACCATGATATGCCGCATTGAAATTACGTTCTCTCGCGGCATAATTTCCCAAAGGAGGATCCGTCCTACAGTCGTATCCTCCAATTTCCCCTTAATACGAACAGTAATTTTAGCGTGAATATCAATGGCTTTCGAATTATATGCAGACCTCACCTCATCAGGGCCGGAAAATACTTTACCTTCCCCCTTTGAGCCACGAACCTCTCTTGTCATATAATAGATGCCAAGAACAATATCCTGACTTGGAACAATAATTGGGCTACCGTTAGCCGGAGAAAGAATGTTATTGCTGGACAACATCAATACACGCGCCTCTATCTGAGCTTCTACGGAAAGCGGAACATGAACTGCCATCTGATCACCATCAAAATCAGCATTAAATGCTGTACAGACAAGCGGATGAAGCTGCAGAGCTTTTCCTTCAATCAAAACAGGCTCAAACGCCTGAATGCCTAATCTGTGAAGCGTTGGCGCGCGGTTAAGCATAACCGGATATTCCTTTACCACTTCATCGAGAGTATCCCAAACTTCCGGGGTTTCCCGTTCTACCATCTTTTTTGCGCTTTTAACTGTGGAAACAAGGCCCTTATGCTCAAGACGGTAATAAACAAAAGGCTTGAACAATTCAAGCGCCATTTTTTTCGGCAAACCGCACTGGTGAAGTCTGAGATTCGGCCCAACTGTAATAACGGTTCTTCCTGAATAATCAACCCTCTTTCCAAGCAAATTCTGACGAAAACGGCCCTGCTTCCCTTTTAATGTATCGCTTAAAGACTTTAACGGCCTCTTATTGGTTCCGGTTATAACCCTGCCATGTCGACCGTTATCAAAAAGAACATCTACAGCTTCCTGAAGCATCCTTTTTTCGTTACGAATGATAATGTCCGGAGCTTTCAGATCTATAAGACGCTTTAATCGATTATTACGATTTATCACCCTGCGATAGAGGTCGTTGAGGTCAGATGTAGCGAATCTTCCACCCTCAAGAGGAACCAGCGGGCGTAAATCAGGAGGAAGAACAGGAATAACATCCATAATCATCCAGACCGGATCTAATCCGGACCGTCTGAATGCATCTATTACCTTAAGCCGTTTGGCAAATTTTTGACGTTTTGCCACCGACCCTGTATTTTTAATATCTTCCTTCAGTTGTATATATTCTTTATCAAGATCAATTTTACTTAGAAGCTCCTTTATAGCCTCGGCTCCTATTCCAACTTCAAATTTTGTCCCGCCATAGGTCTCGATCGCTTCATTATAATTATCTTCTGATAAAAGCTGCCCCCGTGTTAAACCTGTATCCTTTGGATCAATTACAATATAGTTGTCAAAATAAAGTACCTTCTCAACATTTTTAAGTGTGAGGTCAAGGATATTGCCTATTTTACTCGGAAGACTTTTCAAGAACCATATATGCGCACAGGGTGAAGCCAGTTTTATATGCGCCATGCGCTCTCTTCGGACCTTGGACTGAATGACTTCCACGCCGCATTTTTCACATACAACCCCCCTGTGCTTCATGCGTTTGTATTTGCCGCAGTTGCATTCATAATCTTTTGTAGGACCAAAAATCTTGGCACAAAAAAGACCATCACGTTCCGGTTTAAATGTTCTATAATTTACTGTCTCCGGTTTTTTTATTTCACCATAGGACCACTTTAAAATCTGTTCCGGCGATGCTAATGCAACACGAACACCGAAATATTTTTTTGGGTCAACAGGTTTTGCAAAAAAATCATAAAGATTTTCCAAGAGCTTCTCCTTATTTCAATATTAAACCGTAGAGGCAGTTTCAAAATGTTCAATTTTTGCTCAAGACCAAGAAAGGCAACCAAATTTTAAATCTTAACCACAGGAATACATTGAGAATTATTACTTTTAAATGTTGTATTTTTGAATTAAAATCGGACTTTTTTCTTCATTCATAATTAAAATTTAAAAACTCAAAATTATATTTAAGCCTAACGCAGATATTGGGCAAAAAGAGACGTTTTGAAATTGGCTCCATATTATTTTTCTTCTTCCATATTATTTTTCTTCTATAAGAGTTACATCTAATCCTAAACTCTTCAATTCCTTTGTCAGGACGTTGAAAGATTCGGGCAGCCCGGGCTCAAGCTCATTCCGCCCTTTTACGATTTTTTCATACATACGCGTCCTTCCCGCCATATCATCGGATTTAACCGTCAAAAACTCTTGGAGAGCATGAGCAGCTCCATAAGCTTCCATCGCCCACACCTCCATTTCACCAAGACGCTGGCCTCCAAATTGAGCTTTTCCGCCAAGAGGCTGCTGTGTCACAAGTGAATATGGCCCAATTGAACGTGCATGCAACTTATCATCTACAAGATGATGAAGCTTCAACATATACATTGTTCCAACAGTAACTTTTCCTTTAAAAGGCTCACCGGTACGACCGTCGTACAATGTTGCCTGCCCCGAAGGATTAAGACCAGCCTCATTTAGAAGTTCTTTGATCTCATCCTCATTAGCGCCATCAAAAACAGGTGTGGACATATGAACGCCATCATAATAATTTCCAGCAAAATCAAACAATTCCACATTATCCAGACTGTCAATCATTTTCCTGTGCTTCGTAGTAGAGAATATTCGCTTCATCTTTTCTCGAAGAGCATTTAACTTGTTTTCCTCAACAAGCCTCTTAATCTGATCGCCGAGACCTTTTGCAGCACGGCCCAGATGAATTTCAAGAACCTGTCCAACATTCATCCTGGAAGGCACACCAAGAGGATTAAGAACCATATCAACAAGTGTCCCGTCTTCAAAATACGGCAAATCTTCCAAAGGAAGACTTTTTGACACAACTCCCTTATTGCCGTGACGACCCGCCATTTTATCGCCGACAGAAAGTTTCCGCTTCATAGCCACATAAATCTTAACCATCTTAATTATGCCGGGAGGAAGGTCATCTCCTTTTTCATATCGACTAATCTTTTTTTCAAAGTCTTTTTTGCAAAGATCACACCTGTGTTTATACAGATCAATAACATCCTGCACCTGCTCCATATCTTCCGGATCTTTTAGTACAATCTTTTCAAGCTGTACAATCGGTATTCCAGAGAGCATCTTAGAGTCCATTTTGGCACCCTTTGGGATAAAGATGTGTTTATCTTTTTTCAAAACTGAACAACATATTTTACCAACCAGCAATTCTTCAATTTTAAAGCGAGCCACGTCAGCAATAACCTTCAGCTCATCATCTCTATTTTTCTTAAAAACAACAATTTCCTGCTTTTCAATTAAATGTGTACGATCATCCTTCTCAATACCTCTTCTTGAAAACACCTTGGCATCTATAATAACCCCCGATATACTCGGCGGTACTCGCAGAGATGTATCTTTAACATCTCCAGCTTTTTCACCAAAGATTGCTCGAAGCAACTTCTCTTCAGGGGAAAGCTGAGTTTCACCTTTTGGAGTAATTTTGCCTACCAGAATATCTCCCTGGCTTACTTCAGCGCCAAGCCTTATGATCCCACTTTCATCCAGATCTTTTAATGCTTCATCTCCAACGTTCGGTATATCTCGCGTGATATCTTCCTTCCCAAGCTTGGTATCCCTGGCGACTACTTCAAACTCTTCAATATGAACAGACGTAAACACACCGTCTCTAACAATTTTTTCACTAACCAGAATAGCATCTTCAAAATTATATCCACCCCATGGCATAAAAGCTATTGTCAGGTTCTTGCCAAGGGCGAGTTCACCCTTATCTGTCCCGGGTCCATCAGCAATTATTTCACCTGCCTTAACTATTTGTCCTTTTCTGACTATCGGGCGATGGTTAAAACATGTATTTTGATTGGAACGCATAAATTTTGAAAGATTGTAAACCGTCACAGGTTTTTTTGAAGAATCTTTTAAGTAATCATGCTGCAATACTATTCGAGAAGCATCAACATATACAACCTTTCCATCCTGACAAACAACTATTGTTGATCCTGAATCTCTTGCTACAACACCTTCAATGCCAGTACCAACAAGGGGTGCTCGCGCGACAAGTAATGGAACCGCCTGACGTTGCATGTTAGATCCCATTAAAGCTCTATTGGCATCATCGTTTTCCAAAAAAGGAATTAAAGACGCAGATACGCTAACAAGCTGATTAGGAGAAACATCCATAAGTTCAATATCGTCCCTCTTGACCATCATAAGTTCACCCGCCACCCGTGATGTTACCAACTCATTGATATATTTTCCTTTTTTATTAATAGGGGCATTGGCTTGTGCAATCGGATGCTCCTTTTCTTCAAATGCAGTCAGAAACTTTACATCATTAGAGACAACTGCATCTTTGACAACCCTGTAAGATGTTTCAATAAACCCGTATTCATTAACTCTTGCATAGGTGCTGAGAGACACAATAAGACCAATGTTAGGACCTTCCGGAGTTTCTACCGGGCAAATTCGTCCATAATGTGATGGATGAACATCCCTTACTTCAAAACCGGCGCGTTCACGTGTAAGACCTCCTGGGCCTAAAGCGCTAAGGCGACGTTTATGGGTTGTTTCTGAAAGAAGATTTGTCTGATCCATAAACTGGCTAAGCTGGCTGGTTCCGAAAAACTCTTTCACAACAGCAGAAACCGGTTTCGGGTTCACAAGATCATTTGGCATAAGAGCATCGACTTCCTGCAAGCTCATCCGTTCTTTAATAGCGCGCTCCATACGAACCAACCCGATACGATACTGGTTCTCAAGAAGTTCACCAACTGCGCGTACACGTCGATTCCCAAGATGATCTATATCGTCAACAACACCCGCTGTATCTCTGAGCTCTATCAAAGTCTTTGCTGTAAGTAGAATATCCTCTCTTCTGAGTACTCTTAAATCCGTTGAAGAATCAATACCAAGACGAACATTAATCTTCATACGTCCAACAGAGGAAAGATCATAATACATTGACTTGAAAAAAAGGTTATCAATAAAATTCTGGGCAACTTCAGACGTCGCTGGATTACCAGGCCTGAGCCTTCTATATATTTCGACAAGCGCCTCTTCTTTAGTTTCAACCTTATCAAGCATAAGTGTCTTACTAATAGAATCTCCAACAGTTATTCCGTCGATAAAAAGCAAATCAAACTCGGTTATACCAACCTCTTGTAATTTTTTAACAACCTCATCATCAACAATCTCGTTAGACTTTACTATAGGACTTCCTGTGTTCGGGTCTACTATTGTTGTCGCAAAATGTTTACCATGAATATCTTCAACGGTTATTGGAATTTTATTGATTTTAGCAGCTATCAACCGTTTGATTGCGCGCATCGTAAAAACACGCCCTTTTCTTGTAATCACTTCACCAGTTTTGGGATCTTTGATATCACAACTGGCGCGCTGTTTTTTTAGAGCGTCTTTATTGAATTTCTTAAAAAAACTTTTGCCGCGAATAATAATCTTTTCGGTATTATAAAAATAAGATAGAATATCTCTGGAAGTATATCCAAAAGCCTTAAAAAGGATTGTAATTGGAAACTTACGACGCCTATCAATTCTGATATAAACAACGCCCTTTGGATCGATTTCCATATCAATCCAGGACCCGCGAACAGGAATGATTCTTGAAGTATAAATAATTTTTCCGCTTGAATGTGTCTTCCCCTTGTCATGATCAAAAAATACTCCGGAAGAACGATGAAGCTGGCTAACTACAACCCGTTCAGTTCCGTTTATGACGAATGTACCTTTGTCCGTCATTAAAGGAATAGTACCGAAATAAATTTCCTGCTCTTTTATATCACGAATGTTTGATATCCCTGTTTCCTTATCAAAATCATATACTACAAGCCTGACCGTTATCCGGATAGGCATTTCGTAAGTCATTCCCCTTTGCATACACTCATCTATATTGTGTTTAACCTCACCTGTCTTATACGAAACAAATTCAAGGGAAGCACTTCCGGTAAAGTCCTTTATCGGAAAAATCGACTTGAAGATCAACTGCAAGCCGACGTCTTTCCGCTTTTCCGGATGAACATCCATCTGCAAAAATCGATTAAACGATTCCCGCTGCACACCAATAAGGTCAGGTATTTCAACAACCTTCTTTATCTTGCCAAAATATTTCCTTATCCGCTTAACTGCCAAAGGTCTTTCCGACATGGCGTCTCCATATATAAATTATACATAAATTCGTAAAAAACGAATTCATCAATTATAAAACTGCAAAAAATTATTTCTCTTCTAATCCAATTTCTAAGAAGCAGTTTCAAAATGTTCAATCTTGCCTGCCTTGCTAAATTTGAAAACTATTTAACCGGGGTTCAAAATCAAGGAAAGCAAAAAATTTAACCACAGAAATACACTACTGTATTTTCGAGAATAACGCTAAAGCTTCACTCTGTGCAAAATTTGAGCCTGTTAACAAATCCCGCTCATCAGGGAAAGCAGATATTGAGCAAAAAAGAACATTTTGAAATTGGCTTCTGTTAATAACTTATTACTTTATCTCAACCTGAGCTCCCGCTGCTTCTAACTGAGCTTTTATTTTCTCTGCATCTTCCTTAGCAATCCCTTCTTTAACCGGAGCAGGAACCCCATCTACAAGAGTTTTGGCTTCTTTCAGCCCTAAGCTAGTAATAGCCCGCACTTCTTTGATAACCTGAATCTTCTTGTCACCAAAACTAATCAGTATAACATCAACTTCTGTCTTTTCTTCTTCCTTTGCACCAGCATCAACAGGACCTGCTGCCATCATTGCAACCGGAGCTGCTGCGGAAACACCAAATTTTTCTTCCATCTCTTTAACAAGTTCTGACAATTCAAGCACCGACATATTTGCTATATTGCAAAATTATTGTTATAGAATAATCATAAGCGTTCACGGAACGTTGAAATTGGAAATTTGGCCTTCATGCTTTTGTACTGTTAATGAACGCATTCAATTTGGGGCCGAGTTTCATCCCTAACTGTGCATGCACACACGCAAACAGGTCTCCCAAATTTCTACTTTCCAATTTCAAGTTTCAAGCCGTGAACGGCTGCGAATAATCTTATTAAAATTTGAAGAATTCATAAAAAATCGAATTCATCAGATGTCAGTTTTATGCGGCTTCTTTTTGTTCCTTTATTGCCTGAAGAACATTCAGCATTCTTTTTGGAGCGTCAGCCAGCACGCGCACAAAGGCAGTTGGCACACCAGCCATTACCGAAAGAAGCTGTCCCAGAAGCACATCACGTGAAGGCAGTATTGACAGCGCCTTTATTGCGCTTAAATCAAGTAACTTACCATCCATGATACCAATTTTAATTCCAAGTTTTTCATTCTTTTCAGCAAATCCGACCAGCACTTTCGCTATAGCAACAGGATCATTATAACTTAACGCAATAGCACTGGGACCTTTAAAGTACTCCTTTATCAATGCAATGTCACTTTCTTCAGAAGCTTTGACAAGAAGCGAATTCTTTACAACCTTATATTCACTATTGGTCTCTCTGAGCTTCCTGCGTAAAACACTGGTTGTTGCAACATCAAGACCTTTATAATCGGTTACAAACACAGCTTTGGACTTTGAAAATCTTTTACGCAGATCCTCAACAATTGTTTTCTTTTTATCGATTTTCAAAAACTACACCTCCTTTCTTCTGTAAAAAAACCAGAGGCAACAATTAAATCTTGCAGACTTTTTTTCAACATTAACATAAAAAATCTCCAGATATTAAACTGTCTCAGTAGGCCGGCAATGCCGATTAAACAATAAATGTGCCTACGGTCTTTGACAGAAAATTATGATTCAACACAAAATGAAAAATGAGAAATGAAATATTAAAACAAACTTTCCATCTTACATCCTTCATTTCTCACTTTTTTATTAGTAACTGCTCAGGTTATCAGCCTGAGTCTGTAAACTGAAAGATAACCGATATACCCCCAACGTCAAAAGCCATATTGAGAAACAGTTTACTTAAATAGTCAGACTATTATCGAGTTTTGTAGGTATTTTTTCTAAAAACCTTTAACCTGTCTACCTGAACAATTACTTTTATTATAGTTAATCGGCTATGTCCTTAATACTTGCGGTATCTATCTTAATTCCAGGACCCATGGTTGTTGAGATTACAATACCTTTCAAATAGATTCCCTTACTGGAAGCAGGTTTAAGTCGAACAACCGCTTCAATCAGGGCAGATAGATTCTGAATAATTTTCTCCGCACCAAAAGAAACCTTACCAACAGGAGCGTGAATTATCCCCGCCTTTTCAACTCTAAAATCAATTTTTCCTGCCTTGAGATCGTTTACAGCCCTGGCAATATCAAAAGTGACTGTTCCAGTTTTTGCATTAGGCATAAGTCCTCTTGGACCAAGAAGTCTTCCTATCTTTCCAACCAAACCCATCATATCCGGAGTTGCAACTGCCTTATCAAAACCAAGCCATCCGCCTTTAATCTTTTCAATCAAATCGTCATTCCCAACAAAATCAGCACCGGCATCAAGTGCCTCTTGTTCCTTCTCTCCCTTTGAGAACACAAGGACTTTTATCTCCTTGCCAAGTCCATTAGGCAAAACCACTGTCCCTCGAATCATCTGATCAGCATGCCTTGGATCAACTCCAAGACGAATCGCAATATCAATGGTTTCATCAAATTTTGTATAAGATAAATCTATTGCCTTTTGAACAGCCTCGGCAGAAGCAAGCATTGTCTCGCCGGTTATCTTTTCTCTTGATTTTAAATATTTCTTACCATGCTTCGACATTTTTTTGTTATATACTCCTTGTCTCTTTAAGGGTTCACTCAAAAATAAGTTCGCAGAATCGGCGCTCAAATTTAAGTTAAGTTTAGTCGATATAGTCGAGCAAAACACAAGTAATAGCAATCTGTTTTAAGCTTCTTGCGCCCGCCCCCCGCACCATGAAACCTTTAAAAATGTTCAATTTTGCCTACCCCGTTAAATCTGTTTTTATATTTAATTAGGGTTCAAGTTCAAGGAAAGCAACCAAATTTTAAATCATGTTTAACCGCAAGAATATATTAATTAAAAATGTTGAATTAAAATTGGATTTTTCCCCTTCATTCACAATTAAAAACTCAAAATTATATTTAAGCCTGACACTTGAATTGGGCAAAAAGGGACGTTTTACAAAGGTCTCATCATGCAACAATCTGACTAATTAACTGTATTTTTTATTAAAATTTAAAAACAGCTAATTTAAGTCAATACGTCTGACCCGAACCAGGTATTGAAAATCCGCCAAAAATGCCTGAAGCTAAAATATGAAAATGTGAAATTATTTTTGAGTGAACACTTAGACAACCTCAATTCCCATACTTCTCGCTGTACCTCCAATTATCCTGCAAGCAGCATCCAAATCATTAGCATTCAAATCAACCATTTTCTGCTTGGCGATCTCTTCTACTTGTTGCAGAGTAACCTTGCCGACCTTATCACGTTTTGGATCACCTGCCCCTTTTGCGACCTTTGCCGCCTGTTTCAAAAGTACGGCAGCCGGCGGAGTTTTGGTTATAAATGTAAATGTTTTATCCTGAAAAACAGTTATTACAACCGGTATTATCATCCCTTCATCATTAGCTGTTCTTGCATTAAAAGCTTTACAAAAATCCATTATGTTTACCCCGTGCTGCCCTAATGCGGGACCAATGGGAGGAGATGGATTAGCTTTACCAGCGGTAACTTGTAACTTTATTTGCGCAATAATCTTTTTTGCCATTTTCTCTTTTTACTCCTAAAATAGATATGTCCATAGAACATCTCTATATCTTTGTGACTTGCACGAATTCCAATTCAACAGGTGTTGATCGGCCAAATATGCTCACCAGAACCTTAATTTTCCCCTTCTCAGGATTAACATCTGCGACCACACCATTAAAGTTTGTAAAAGGCCCATCAATCACACGAACTTCATCTCCTGATTCAAACAGGAATTTGGGCTGTGGTTTTAACTTACCTGCTTCCATGCGACTTAATATCTTCTGGGCATCCTCATCTGAAATGGGAGCCGGCTTTTCTCTTCCTCCCAAAAAACCGCTAACTTTGGCTGTATCATTAATCAGGTACCAGGTTTCATCATTAAGTTCCATCCTTACCAAAATATATCCTGGATAAAATTTGCGCGAAGATTCCTTTCTTTTCCCTTTAACAAGCTCAACTATCTGCTCTGTCGGCACAATAACTTCGCCGAATTTCTCTCTATGAGGGGAAGAAGCAATTCGTTCTTCCAAGGCCATTTTGACCTTGCTTTCAAACCCTGAATACACATGGACTACATACCATTTAAGAGCCACTCATTCCTCCTCAATTCTATTGAATAAAAACACGTACCAGGCTTGACAAGCCAATATCGACCACTCCGAGGAATAATGATATTATCATAACAAGGACAATCACAACAACAGTAGAACCGATGGTCTGCTTACGTGTTGGCCATGTCACCTTTTTAAGCTCAACCTTAACTTCCCGCAGGAATTGCAATCCTTTATCAAGGATACTTATATTCTGCCTTACTATTGAAAATTTTGATATACTCGAACGTTTTTTTTGTGGCAAAACCTGCTTTTTTGTCTCCTGTAAAAAGCCAGTGCTCGAAGCTGCTTTTTTTGCAGAAGCACCACTATTCAATTGAGAAGATGCAGCAATATCGACTTTTTTTTTGTCTTTCTTTTTGCCTGGATGTTTTTTTCTTTGTAACCGTCCCATTATGCTCCCGAGAACTATGGATGCTAAAGATTATGCTTTAATCAAGCTGTTAGCTTTTAACTTTTAGCACTATAGTTTCAATATGTTGATAGAGTCCAACATTTCACCAAATGAGTGAAAATCGAATCGCCGGCAACCACCCGAAATAATACCTGCCGCGACAGTGCGCAAGCACGTTGAGAGAGCTAACCGCTAATTGCTAAGAGCTAATCGCTCATCTTAGGTCTTAGATTGTCTCAAAGATGGCAGGCCAGGAGGGATTCGAACCCCCAACACCCGGATTTGGAGTCCGACGCTCTACCGTTAGAGCTACTGGCCTGCATTGACTTT
Source organism: Deltaproteobacteria bacterium (assembly GCA_019314185.1). The sequence goes on from JAFCZU010000079.1 coordinate 15,015, forward strand.
TCCAACATCACTTGGTTTCTTTATGCAAAGTATGTTTTCTGCAAAACCTGCAGTATTTACTAAATTCGAGCTTATCAGGTGTAGTACGTTTATTCTTTGTAGTCGTATAATTTCTTCTTTTACACTCACTACACGCAAGAGTAACATTTATTCTCACAATCAGACTCCCCTGCCACTATTCAATTATTTCGCTTACCACGCCGGCACCAACTGTCCGACCACCTTCCCTTATCGCAAACCTTAACTCCTTCTCCATCGCTATCGGAGTTATCAACTCGGCTTCAATACTTATATTGTCTCCCGGCATTATCATCTCAACACCCTCGGGCAACGTCAATACTCCCGTTACATCCGTCGTCCTGAAATAAAACTGAGGACGGTAACCATTGAAAAACGGTGTGTGCCTGCCTCCCTCTTCCTTGCTTAATATATATACCTCGGCCTTAAACTTCGTATGAGGCTTAATAGAACCGGGAACCGCCACTACTTGACCACGCTCAACATCCTCGCGCTTTGTACCTCGCAATAAAACGCCTATGTTGTCACCTGCCCGACCTTCATCAAGCAGCTTCCTGAACATCTCAACTCCTGTGCAGACAGTCTTTACCGTCGGACGTATTCCTATCAGCTCTACTTCATCACCTACATGTACCACTCCGCGATCAACACGTCCGGTTACTACCGTCCCACGACCCGATATGCTGAATACATCCTCTATCGGCATTAAAAAAGGCTTGTCTATATCACGCTTCGGCTCAGGTATGAATGAGTCTATCGCATCCATTAATTCAAATATGCATTTTGCCTCTTCACTATCAGGATCATCGCTCTCAAGCGCCTTTAAAGCGCTGCCACGTATTATCGGTGTGTCATCCCCTGGAAAATCATACTTGTCCAAAAGCTCCCTAAGCTCTAACTCAACAAGCTCTATCAATTCCTCATCATCTACCATGTCGCACTTGTTTAAAAATACCACTATCTGAGGAACACCTACCTGACGAGCTAATAGTATGTGCTCACGCGTCTGCGGCATAGGCCCGTCATCAGCGCCTACTACCAATATGGCGCCATCCATCTGCGCCGCACCGGTAATCATGTTCTTTATATAATCAGCATGCCCAGGACAGTCCACATGAGCATAATGACGCTTAACCGTCTCGTACACTCAACATGCGCCGTAGCTATGGTTATACCTCGCTCCTTCTCTTCCGGCGCTTTGTCTATCTCATCAAACGGGATATAATCCGCCATCCCCTTTAAACCCATATGCTTCGTTATCGCCGCAGTTAACGTGGTCTTACCATGATCTATATGCCCAATAGTCCCTACATTTACATGCGGTTTGGTCCGCTCAAACTTCTCCTTTGCCATGTTACTGCCCTCCC
>JAFCZU010000080.1 GCA_019314185.1 Deltaproteobacteria bacterium
CCGGCAATATCGGAGCCGTTGATTTGCAGGAGACGGCCTTTGAGCTTGAAAAAGCAAGCAGGAAAGGATCTGCAAATCCACCTGAAAAAAACCTGGTTGATAATATGGTGACGGTGCTGAGCCAGGTGCTGGAATCTTTACAGACTTTTGCAGATGCGGAAAAGGGTGAGTTGCCGGGTGTTAAAGCAGAGACTGTTGATCCGGCACAGGTTATACCCTTGTTGAAACAGCTTGCCGATGCTCTTGAGCTTGCCGATCCTGAAGAGATAGACATTCATTTTAAAGCTGTTAAGGGATGTTTGGACTTTTCAACACTCAAGGAGCTTGAAATTAGATTAAATAATTATGACTATGACAATGCTTTGAAAAGCCTGCAAGAGATTGCGGTAAAGATGGGTGGGTTTTAGTTGCTTAAAATTGTTTAGTGTCATATTTTCTGCTGCTTGCTGTGGGGGAGATTTATATGCCAATCCTTTTTTGTTGATTATCCTGTTGATAGGTGATATAAGAAAAAATTAGTAATGATAACTAATGATAACTGATGGTTTTAAGGAATTGTTTTTTAACCGATTAAACACATTTTAAACAGATTAATGGATTAGTTCGTATTATGAAGCATATTGGTTTGAATAAAAAAAATGCAGGCAAGATTGAAAATGCTGAGCAAAAGAAAAATCGAAAATTTAAAGTAGGCGATCTTGCTGTTTATCCTGCTCATGGAGTCGGGCGGATTGAAGCAATTGAAAGCAGAGTTGTAAATGAAGAGGAACATGATTTTTATATAATGAAGGTTCTTGAGAATGGCATGGTTATTATGATTCCTACATGGAATGTTGAATCGGTCAGACTTAGAAACGTGATAAGCGAGAAGGAGATTCCAAAGGTATACGACGTAATAAAAAAAGATAGAGACTCTCAAATCGATAACCAGACTTGGAATCGGCGTTATAGAGAATATATGGACAAAATTAAAACAGGATCAATTTATGACGTTGCAGAAGTATTTAGAGATCTTTATTACCTGAAATTTACAAAGGATCTTTCTTTTGGAGAACACAAGCTTTTTGATACTGCTACTTCGCTGTTGCTACGTGAACTGTCTATCGCAAGGAATACTGACGAAGAGACAATCATGTCAGAAATCGAGGCTCTATTCGAAAACCCCGAATAAATAATTTCCCCGCAGTTCTGCCGAGAGGCGCTTTTACCTTTTATGTCGATGAACACGAATCCGGCAGTCGTCTGGATGTTGTGGCAGCATCCCACATTTCTAATTGTTCGCGATCCTTTTCAGCAAGTCTTATCCGCAAAGGAAAAATACTGGTTCAGGGAGCTGTTAAGAAGGCCGGATATCATGTTAAAACAGGTGATGAGATCAGCGGAACTATTTCGCATCCAGAACCGGTTTTGTCTGAACCGGAGCCTATTGAAATCGATATAATATATGAAGACAAATATCTAATTGTGATAAATAAACAGCCCGGTCTTGTTGTTCATCCAGCGCCAGGTCACTATACAGGAACATTAGTAAATGCGCTGCTTTATCATTGTAAAGAGCTTGATTGTCCGCTTGATTATCCGGGGGAAAAATTAAGGCCGGGGATTGTGCACAGGCTTGATAAAGATACATCAGGGACCATGGTTGTTGCAAAAAATGAAGTTGTTCATAATAGTCTTGCTGCTCAATTCAAGGATAGAAAGATAAAAAAGGAGTATTTAGCTCTTGTTTGCGGAGAAATGGAATCTGAATCAGGAATAATTTCACTTCCTGTTGGAAGGCATCCTGTTGAGAGAAAGAAGATGTCAACAATCAGCCGAAAAGGACGTTCAGCCGAGACTTTGTGGAAAGTAAAGGAACGCTTCAAAAATTTTACATTGCTGGAAATTCGTTTAAAGACAGGACGTACACACCAGATTCGGGTACATTGCACTGCCATACATCATCCTGTGTTAGGTGATTTAGTATATTGCAAGCGAAGAAGGGCTGGGAAAGCATCAGAGGCTGTACCTGATTTTATTAAAGAGGTTCCAAGACAGATGCTTCATGCATGGCGGTTGGAGCTGATTCATCCTGTTACAGAGAAAATAATGTCATTTGTGTCTCCTGTGCCGGATGATATGGAAAATGTAATTAAGGAATTAAGGAAGTTAGCGCATTGAAAATTTGGCTGTTTTTGTTGAGATATCGCTAATTTGAAAAAGCATTATTTAAATATCGAATGTCGAACAAGAAATTTCGAATGATGAAGTGTGGAATCGCTACGCTCCAAGCGTCGCCCACGGCTATGCCCCGGCAAGCTATCTTTTTAAATAGTAAAAATGATAGAATACCTTACTTCGACATTCATAATTCTTTGTTCGATATTCTGCGGTTCAAAACAAATCCGTAAGTTTGAATTCGTTTTAAAAAAGCTAAAGTGTTACAAAAAATTAAGGAATTAATCCTCCCTTTCACACACCCCGCATATATCGCATGAGTTCATTTTGCATGGAGAAGAGGTCTTGGCTTGTAAAGCTCTTTTGTATTCTTGTATCAGAAAAGTTTTTTTAATTCCGTGGTTTATAAAGTCCCATGGGAGTAGTTCATCAAAAGATCGTTCCCTTAAAACATAGAATTTATGGTTTAAATCGGTTTCTTTTAAGGTTTTAGCCCAGTTTCCATTATTTAAGCTGGCTAAAGATAATATGCTGGCAACCCTGCGATCACCGCGGGATAAGAGATCCTGAATATAAGCCTGGCGGGGGACATCTGCTTTTACACGGATATTTGGAACATTTTTTAATTCCTTTCTTATCATCTGTATCTTTTTTTTTAGTGTTGGAACATCTTCCATTGCTACCCATTGAAAAGGAGTAAAAGGTTTTGGAACAAATGAATTAAGGCTAACCGTTATTTCTCCAATATGTTTTTTAATTCTGCTCGACTTGAGGAAATTGTCTTTTATCTGCTTGCACAATTTCACAATTGCTTCGACATCATCCATTGTTTCTGTAGGCAGACCTATCATAAAATAAAGTTTTAAATTTGGAATGCCATTTAAAACAAGGATTTCAGCGGCATTAAGCACATCTTCTTCTGTTATGCCCTTGTTGATTACCTTCCGCATTCGTTTTGAGCCCGCATCAGGCGCAATAGTTGCGGTTTTAACTTTGCTTTGCCTGAGTACGGATATTAGTTCCGGAGTAAGAGCGTCTGCTCTGAATGAGCTGAAGGATATTCTGATATCCATGTTATAAGCCTGAGAGCATAGTTCTATGATATCAGGAAAATCCGAAACAGCGGCTCCCACAAGTCCGATCTTGTCAGTTAGCAGAGTTCCCTGTTCCAGACATTTTTTGAGGAGAGAAAGGGACCTGAATCTTGGAGGTCTATAAATGTATCCGGCGGTGCAAAACCTGCATCCGTGTGTACACCCCCTGCCTACTTCGATTAAAAATGTTTCTTTGAATGTTGTATGAGGAGTTAATATGGAACTGCATGTGGAAAGATGGGAAATGTCTTTTACGTAAATTCTCTTTATTTTATCTGGAACATCACATACAGGTTTAAAGGAGCAAATAGTGCCGTCCGGATTGTAGGTCGTATGATAAAAGGATGGAACATATACGCCTTGAATTTTTCTTGCGAGGGTTTTTAACAGCGACTCTTTATCTGTATTTGAAAAATCTGGCGGCAGTGCGCTGAAAAGTTTCGGGAAAATCCCTTCTGCCTCCCCTATCAGAAAACAATCTATAAATGAAGCAATAGGCTCAGGATTTAAAAAACAGGCTACACCACCCGCAACAACAAGTGGGTGATGATTTTTTCTATCGCATGAGCGCTGAGGAAGTCCAGCTTTTGACAGGATTGTCAGAAGATTAAGGTAGTCGTTTTCAAATGAAATTGAAAAAGCGATTATGTCAAAGTCGGAAATTGGCCTGCCCGATTCTATTGTGGTAATATTAGTTGATGCACGCCGGTTTTTTTCAGGCAGGAATGACCTTTCGCATAAAACGTGATTTATATCGTTTAACAGATGATATACTGTCTGAAAACCAAGATTGGACATTCCAACATGATATGTGTTGGGATACACAAGAGCTATCTTAATATGCCCTGCCCAGTTTTTTCTTATTGCTCCGATTTCTGATTCAGCAAAGCTTTTATGTATTTTGTCTGTTTTCCATGTCATTTGTTTTATGTGGTGTCCATTGATTGACGGTTTCGTAAAAAGTCTTTTGTGAATGGCTTTGAACATTTCAATTGCGCCCAAAATGATCATGAAGTGAACAAAATCGACTTTTTACGAATTCATCTTGATTGGTTTAAAACACTATTTCTGGTGGCGGTATCATAAAAAGGTTTTACCGTTGTAGAAATTAGTTAGTTATAATTGTCTAAAATGCCTAAAGTTAAGGTATTCTGTCAATTATATAAAATAAGCGAAACTATCTGCCTGCCTCACCTGAAGACGAAGCCAATGGCGGGCAGGAGTGATTCCATAACTTTAGGCCCTCAAAACAGGATTTGTATTGCAAGAAATCAATCTGCTTTTTTTCTTAAAAATGTGGGGATGTCAAGATCGTTGTTATCGATTACTATCCCTTTATATCCTTTGTAAACAGCTCCGGCACATTCATTAACAGCTTCTTGCCTTCGGATAAATGTAGGTTCGTCATAGTTTACTGCATTTCGCAGATCAGCAGGCGTGATGTCTCTGACTTTGCCTCTTAGTCCATGACTATAGACATTACCATTACCTATGCCGGTTGCAATTACGGTTACGCTCATTTCATCTTCAAGGTTGTCATCTATAACAGCTCCCCAGATGATTTCCGCATCTTCACCAACCTCATTATGTATACGTTCTGATGCTTCCGACATCTCATCCATTGTCAGGCTGCTGGAACATGTAATATTCATTAAAACAGCCTTGGCTCCGGCAATCGAAATATCTTCCAGAAGAGGATGTGAAATGGCTCGTTCGGCAGCCTCGGTTGCCCTGTTTTCTCCACTTGCTATACCTATGCCCATAATAGCCTGACCAGCTCTTGACATTGTAGTTCTTATGTCGGCAAAATCAAGATTGACGAGACCAGGCATCATTATTAGATCTGTAATCCCTTTTACTGAATGGAGCAGGACTTCATCAGCTTTCTTGAACATATCGATCATTTTTTCGTTTTTGGCTGCAAGCCCTCTTAACCTGTCATTAGGTATAGTGATTACGGTGTCGGCAACCTCTTTTAATGCGTCAATACCTTCTTCCGCCTGTTTGTTCCGCTTTGAGCCTTCAAATGAAAAAGGCTTTGAAACTACCGCAACTGTCAGAGCTCCCATGTCCTTACAAATTTCAGCTATTACTGACGCTGCTCCGGTGCCGGTTCCGCCGCCAAATCCTGCTGTAATAAATACCATGTGACTGTTTTCAAGGGAATTTCTTATTGCTTCCGTACTTTCAAGGGCGGCTTCCCGTCCGACTTGAGGATTAGCTCCGGCGCCTAATCCTTCTGTAAGCTTATCACCTATCTGAATTTTGACAGGCGCTTTGGAGATTTCAAGAGCCTGGGAATCTGTATTGACTGCTATAAATTTTACACCCTGAAGCCCGGAATCTATCATATTGTTTATAGCATTTCCACCGGCTCCTCCAACGCCAATCACCTTAATTTTTGCAGATTTGTCATTTTCAACATAGGTAAACATAATTTTCCTCCTGTTTATTTGCAGGTTTTGTGTTAATGTTATTAATTTAGGGTAACACTTTAGCTGTTTTAAAATTTGTTAAGGATTTTTTTTGACCTTTGCATCCTTCGTGTTTTCCGTGGTAAAAAAATATCGCTGTGAGCGCCTCAGAGTTTTATTAAATTACATTTTTGAACCACTTCTTCATTCTGGTCATAATATTGTTAAATGTGTTTGTATCGCGGATTCTGAATTTTTTTGCAGCAGGATTTTTAGCGCCGTATATTACCAGTCCAACTCCTGTGGCATACATAGGGTTGTTTACTACATCGACAAGGCCGCTGATTCCCCGTGGTCTGCCCATGCGCGTTGGAAGATTAAAAATAGATTCCGCAAGTTCTGCGATTCCATCCAGAAGAGCCGATCCTCCTGTTATTACAACACCCGAAGAGATACTATTCTCCATCCCAGCCCTGTAGATTTCTCTTTTGATAAGGGTAAATATTTCTTCCACACGGGGTTCTAAGATTTCGCCAAGAATCTGTTTCGGAAGTTTTCTGGGATTACGTCCTCCCATGCCCGGCACTTCGATTATTTCTTCGCCGATTATATTACGGGAAACGCAGGTTCCGTATTTTTTCTTTATTTTTTCCGCTTCTGTCATCGGAGAGCGAATCCCTATAGCGAGATCGTTTGTAAGATTGTTCCCACCGATGGAGAGTACGAATGTATGTTTGATGTTGTTATCAGAAAAAATTGCCAGATCACTGGTGCCGCCGCCAAGGTCAATAAGTGCTGTGCCAAGTTCCTTTTCTTCATCGGTGAGCACAGCTTCACTCGAAGCAAGGGATTCAAGGACAATATCGCAGACATCAAGGCCTGACCTGTTTGCGCATTTGATTATGTTATGAGCGGATGTTACAGCGCCGGTTACGATATGAATTTTCGCTTCTAATCGTACTCCTGCCATGCCGACTGGATTCTGAATGCCGGTTTCGTCATCTACGATGAATTCCTGGGGGAGCACATGTATTACTTCACGGTCCATGGGAATTGCCACAGCTCGTGCAGCATCAATTACCCGATCAACATCTTGCTGGGTAATTTCCGAACCCTTTATTGCTACAATCCCGCGACTGTTGAAACCTGTTATATGACCTCCGGCAATTCCGGCATACATAGATGAAATCTCACAGCCAGCCATAAGCTCCGCTTCTTCAACAGCCTTTTTTATTGAATTAACAGTTGATTCAATGTTTACAACCACACCTTTTCTAAGGCCGATTGACGGATGGGTGCCGATGCCGATAATGTTTATTTCATCTCCGGTCACATCTCCAACCACAGCACAGATTTTAGTGGTTCCTATATCAAGGCCAACTATAATATTTTCCTGTTTCTGCATTTTAAACCTCCGTGTGATCTATGGCAGGGGATTCAATTCTTATTGGATTTATTACGATACGGTTTATATTGTTCAGGTCAATTGACTCAAAATCCTGAAAAATGTGCTGTTTGTTTATATAATAAAGTACATTTTTCAAATGATTATACTTTTTAGAAAAGTTATTATAGCCAAGCTTGATTGATTTTCCCCTGTCAAACGCATAGAGGGTGATTCCTATTTCTCTATCAACCTGGATTTTTTTGATTAATTTGTTGGGAATAATACTTTCTGATTTTTGTCCAAGCCGCAAAACATCCATGACCGCATTAAAGTAGATGCTGCCGGGTTCGGCGGAAACATTTATATCTGAAAATTCAAGTCCTGTAATGATTGGCAGATTGTCGGGATCTGATGCTGTTTTTTCTTTAAATATTTCTCCATGATTGTTTATCAGGAATTTGCGGCCTAAATTTATGATGGCAAGAGGCTTATGCTCACAAATTCTGATATTTATTATGTTCGGTAGTTCTCTTCTTACTTCGGCTTCAGCAATCCATGGATGTGCCAGCAGATTTTTTCTTATGGTTGAAAGATTTATGGAAAAGATATTCATTCCTTTATTAATTTGCGCTTGTTTAATTGTTTGCTTATAAGAGAGCTTGTTCGTACCTTCGACAGTTAAGTTTGTTGTTGTGAAATAATCGCATTGAGTCAGATAATCGTGGCATAATATGAAAATTATACTCATTGCTGCCACAATGGCGATTCCCGCAATTATTTTAAAACAGACGGCGATTCGCTGAACAATTTTGGTACGCTTTCTGGCCAGGCTGTTTTTATAATAGTTTTTTTTCATATTATTATTCCCCAACGATTTTAATTTCTGTTTCCAGCTCGATGTTGAAGATTTTTAATACTTTTTCTTGAACCAGCTCCATCAGCGCAAGCATATCTGAGGCTGATGCGCCCCCTGTATTTAAGATAAAGTTGGCGTGTTTTGACGAAATTTTTGCTCCGCCTATTGATTTTCCTTTAAGCCCTGCCATTTCAATAAGCTTGCCCGCTGTTTTGCCGGAAGAAGGGTTTTTAAAAAAGCATCCGGCGTTAGGTAACCCTTTAGGCTGATTTTTTCTGCGTGTTTTTAAAATTTTATTGGCTTCCTCTTTTAGTTCCTGTGGATCTGAATGATGCAGGCAAAAACAGCCGCTTAATATAATCGATTGATCTTTATAAGCATCCTCTTTTTCCATATTCCATGAAAGTTTCCTGCATTCAAAGCACAAATTGTTCTTTGATATAATTTTATTTTTTCCTGTTGGAAGTAAAATCTCTATCGAATCGAGAACACTTTCCATGGTTCCACAGGCAGTGCCGGCATTCATACTAATACCTCCGCCAACAGTTCCCGGGATGCCCAGGGCAAAGTTCATTCCTTTAAGGCTGTTTTCGATGGCAAATCTGCAAAGAGTTTGCAGCCTTGCGCCTGATAGAGCGGTAACAATAACTCTGTCATTGTCTGCACCCATTTGTGTAATTTTATTTAGACACTTTGTTAAAACAATCACAACTCCACGAATGCCGCTGTCCTTTACAAGAAGGTTGGTGCCGTTGCCAAATATCGTGTAAGGGATTTTTTTTTGTCCGCACCATTTTATAAGCTCAACCAGTTTTTCAGGGCTTTCAGGCGCGACAAAGACCTGTGCCGGCCCTCCAACACGCAGAGAGGTATGCCTGTCCATCGGCTCATTGAATTTTACGTTTTTGTTAAAATTCTTTGAAAGCCACTTTTTTGAATTATGATCAATCATGATGGTTTCGTAAAAAGTCCCAAAATTGCTATTTGCGAAATCTGTCAAGCGCTATGTGTTAACCATTTGATATGACAATTAAATGTTTTATCTTAACACCTAACACCTAACACTTGATGAATTCGACTTTTTACGAATTCATCAATCATTATTCAATATATCTTCCCCAACTTTCCATACATCTCCTGCGCCAAGAGTCAGAAGAATATCCCCATTTTTTAATATTTTCTTTAAACAGGAGACGGAATCTTTGAGACCATGGACACATATTACTTCTTTATGTCCGTGAGCGCTTATTCCTTCACACAGAGATAAACTATCAACCCCATTTATTTTTTCTTCTCCGGCCGGATAGATGGGAAGCACGAGAAGTATATCAGACTGATAGAATGCCCGTGTGAAATCATCGAAAAGCGCTTTTGTTCGTGTGTATCGGTGTGGTTGGAATGCTACAACAATGCGTCTGTCCGGCCAGCTTGTTTTTAATGCCTTAAGGGTGGTTTTAATTTCCGTGGGGTGATGCCCGTAGTCATCCACAACCGTGATTCCCTTTATCTTTCCTTTTATTTCCAGCCTCCGCTGAACACCATCGATAGTTGTCAGGGCTGATTGAATAATATTAAATGGTATGTTAAGTTCAATTCCCACAGCAATGCTTGCCATGGCATTGTAAATGCTATGGAGGCCTTGGAGATTTAAATTTATTTTTCCGAGTCTGGAACCGGAATGATAAACACTAAAGCTGCTTGTTAAACCGTTGAATACCACATCTCTTGCCTGAAAATCGGCCTGAGAACTCATTCCGTATGTTGTAAAGCGTTTTTTTATTTTCGGGATAATGTCCTGTATAGCTTCATTATCAAGACAAAGGACAACGAGACCGTAAAATGGAATCCGATCAACAAACTTTAAAAATACTTCTTTTATTGACTCTATATCACTGTAATAATCGAGATGTTCCTTGTCTATATTGGTTATTACCGCAATTGTAGGAGACATTTTTAAAAAAGACCCGTCACTTTCATCTGCTTCAGCCACAATAAAATCTCCCTCACCGAGAAGGGCGTTTGCGCCAATACTTTTCAGGGGCGCCGGCAATCGCAATGCTGTACTTTAAACGCATAAGTTCAGCTAACATTTCAGCCCTTGGTATTACAGGGATTGATGCTTTTTTTGCCGCGATAACTTCGGGATTTTCATGGCTGACTGCCGATGAAGTTACAACCACATCAGCTTCTTTTATCTGTTTTGCGGCATGCCCTTTAAAAATAGCGCCCCCAATACTTTTCAAGCGCCTTGTAATGGATGATGATTTTATGTCAGATCCGGATACCTCGTAGCCGAGATTGATAAGAAGTTCGGCAATACCGCTCATTCCGATACCGCCTATTCCTACAAAGTGTATGTGATATTTTTTAAGATACATAATGTGTAA
>JAFCZU010000450.1 GCA_019314185.1 Deltaproteobacteria bacterium
ATTAGTGCAACGGTGCGTTGCACTAATTCCATGGCGCAGCAATCTGGCTAAATATGCCCTTGCCGGATACACCAAACCGATTGGTGTTGCCGAGTGGGAAAGACATATAACAGAATCTTATTCCTGAAAATCTTAAATAAAGTTTACCCACCATTGAAGAGATTGAAGCTGAATTTTCAGAGGAGAAAAATGACGAATGAGCAATCAACTTCCCACTTTGAAAAGGGGGATTGAGGGGGATTTTTTCTAAAGCAGCCTTGGCTTATTGAGAAGTTACTATTAAGGCAGCTAATATCGTAGGTTAAAAATTTATTGAAAAACTTGGCGGGTTGAACGATACTGTTATTAACAACACCCGCCACGCCTCTCCATTGGATGCGCACCTCGGCGGGTTTTTTTTATGGCTGCAAAAAAAGAAACGCCCCAAAAGGGGCGTCGGTCCGGCGATGCTATCGCTGGGGGGGCTATATTTTGTGAAATACTTGCACTAAAATGAAAATAAAGTCAATGAATTTTAGAGCTCTTGGATTATTGCTTGTTTAACAATAACGAGGTGACTTAACAAATGCTTATCTTTTTAAATATAAAAAGGAGATTAACAGGAGTATGGACAAAAAATACTACGCGCGCACCTTGGAAGGAATGCCTCCGAGCCAATGGCAGCCATTTGAAGAACATCTGAAAAATGTCGCGGAAATGGCAAGATCATTTGCTGAGTCCTTTGGCGCTGGTGATCGTGGTTATTTGGCGTGGCTTTAGCATGATCTGGGAAGGGAGATAAATGGATTTTTATGCTGATGGAAACAAGAGTCAGAAGCTGATAAAGCATATTGATGGCGTTAGGAGCAATGCATCTTTATTTTCCAAAGAATTTGGGTGTGAAGCGTGGGGCGCATTATTAGGTGACTGGCATGACTTGGGAAAGTTCATGGAGGCGTTCCAGAGATATATGCTTGAAGATGAACAGCGCATTGAGCATGCCGTTGTGGGAGGACGGTACGCAACAGATCAATTTGATGACCGTCTTCGCAGATTGGCCTTACAACTTACAATTACTTGTCATCATACCGGATTGCAAAATAGCGAAGCTCTCAGAAAACGATTAGTTAATGCGGCACAATTGGTACGCGATGCTATCAAAAATGCGCCGAATGATTTGTTGGACAGAAAACTTCCTGAATGGCCTGAGTGGTTGATTCCTCCATCTGGTACCGCTGAAGAAAAGAAAAAAAATGAGTGGACGAGAAGCTTGGAATTTTGGATACGAATGCTTCATTCCTGTCTGGTTGATGCTGATTGGCTTGATGCTGAAAAACGGGATTCAGACGCACCGAAAAGACCGGATTTTCCTTCGATTGATAAACTTAGAGATCAGTTGGATGAATATATTGATAAAAAAGTTTGTGACGCGAAAAAAAATAATTGGACACAGATCAATGTCCAAAGAAAAAAAGTGCTGGATGCCTGTCGGGAATCCGCGATAACCCAAATAGGATATTTTTCATTAACGGTTCCAACAGGTGGCGGGAAAACACTTTCCGGGATGTCCTTTGCTTTAAATCATGCTGTAGAAAATAAGATGAAACGTGTGATTGTTGTGATCCCGTATACAAGCATTATCGAACAAAATGCATCCGTTTACGGAGAGGTTTTTGGGCGCGAAAACGTAATTGAGCATCACTCAAATATTGATCCTGAAAAAGATACGGAAAGAAACCGTCTGGCATCAGAGAATTGGGATGCGCCTATCATTGTTACAACAAATGTTCAATTTTTTGAATCGTTGTACGCAAACAAAAATTCCAGACTTCGGAAACTTCATAACATTTCCAGAAGTGTCATTATTTTAGACGAAGTGCAATCACTGCCTCCGGGGTTGTTGTATCCAATATTGGATGCAATACAGGAATTGCGAAAACATTACGGTTGTTCAGTCGTCCTTTCGACAGCAACTCAGCCGGCCTTAAAAAAGCGCAAATCATTTATATGCGGATTGGATACGGTGAAAGAAATTATTCCGGACACAATGAACCTGTCGCAAAATTTATCTCGTGTAAACATTAAGTGGGACATAGATAGCGTAATAGAATATTCAGATATTTCGGAACGTATCCTAAAAGAAAATATTCAACGTGTTTTGGTGGTCACACATAAGCGTAAAGATGTCCGATTGCTTGCCGGTTTGCTACCTGAGAATACTTATCATCTTTCGGCATCAATGTGTCCTTCTCACCGGAAAGATACTCTTAATAAAGTAAAAGAGGAATTATTGAAAAATGAATCCTCGACCGTTCGGTTAGTAAGTACGCAATTAATCGAAGCGGGTGTAGATATTGATTTTCCTGTCGTTTTCAGGGCATTAGCCGGTCTGGACAGTATTTCACAGACGGCAGGGCGTTGTAACCGTGAAGGCAAAGATGTTAATGGAGGTCGTCTAATTGTCTTTCGCGCACCAACAGAACCTCCCGCAGGAGTTTTGCGCTATGGAAAGGGTATTACGGAAAGTTTACTTAATTCCGGTGAATCTGACGGCGTTTTGCGGAGCGATGATGGTTCCCTGGATTTAACGTCTCCTGCAATTTATGATACATACTTTCGTCTGTTTTATTCTGGTGTTCAACTGGATGGGGCAGGGGTTCAAAATGCCCGCGCAAGTCTGGATTTCCCTGAAGTCGCAAAGCGTTTTCGTATGATTGACAGCGCTCCATATCCTGTCGTTGTTCCTTACAAAGACGCATACAGCAAGCTGGATGTCGTCCGTGCTAAATTCAAACCATCGCGGGAAGACTTCAGGTCAGTTCAACCTTTTATTGTTCAAATATATTCTCAGGAGTTTCAGACGCTGAATAACATAGGCGCACTTGGTTCTGTACATGAGAAAGCGTTCTTTTATTTAACGCTGCCATATGAACGGCTTTATGATGAACGATTTGGTTTGGTTGTGTCTGAAGAAAATCTTTTTCCTGATTATTCAAAATTCAATG
>JAFCZU010000451.1 GCA_019314185.1 Deltaproteobacteria bacterium
CTTTGAGCTAATTTGCTTTCACCTTTCAGTTTATCGAGATTTGATCTATTTCCAACCCCCTGTAGATCGATTCAAAGTACTTTCTCTGTGCCGCAGACAGCCCTTTTAATATACTTGTATCCTTACTCAAAAAATATCTTGCCGTTGCTATATCAAGGGGTTTTTCTTTTATTGACGCAGCCGAATTATCCTCTGATTTTTCTTTCCCGGCAATCTTGTGAAAATAGGTGTGTAAGTTACACTCAAAATCCATGGCGCTATACGCATCTTTTAGTTTCTTTTCTACAGTGTTCATATTCAACCTCAGCGCAACAGCCGGTGCATTCACTTTCGGATAGTGCTTTTCCGGGCCTAAGTCTTCAAAAAGAAATATGGACTTATAAAACCTCACATGTTTCGGATTTACGGTGATGCAAAGGTCGTCGATTCCTTTATAGAAGCTATACTGATACATTATCTGACAAAGATGCATAAAAATATTTTTCCATCGAGCTTTCTTTGGGGTCACTAATGCAGACAGTTCAGCAACTTTTCGTTTTTGGGACCTCAACGCGTCTAACTCTTCACGATAAATGACGTCCATTGGAAGGCCAAACATCTCGCTGTCAAATATTAGTGTCAATGTTGAAATGACTGTCAGGTAAGACTTTGCAATAAATACCATGGTTTCAGGATGAATATTGTAAATGCTGAACAGCAGCCTGGAAGGCTTTGGTTCCGGTATATAGCCTGACTTTGAATATTCCTTATAAGCCAGCGAAAATGTCTGTTCCAGTTCATCTGTGGTTTCTGCAAATTTTATGGCAGGCCGGTCGATATCTTGCAAGTTGTTCTTCAATAATGCCGACCGCTTAATACGAACAGTTCGCCGTCTTTCGATTTTACGCTTCATGGCTCGCCCCCATTCATTGAAAAACGCGCTTCTTTTTTCCTTTAAATACAAAGTAGAGGATTAACAGGATGGACAGGCTATATTTTATAGCTTTATTATTACAAAGACGTTCAAAATACAAGAAAAAACAGAGTATATAATTAACAACCGTCAGCTTTCAGATTTTTGCTCCAATCTTGCAATACATTAACCAGCCATGGATGATGCATATTTATTGTTCGGAATTTGGGAAAAATCATAATCAGAATAACAGCTTTGAAAGTATTCGATTTGATGAGGAGGTAATTCTTGAAGTATTTTGTTTTTCTTAACAAAAAAGTATTGGATCACATTACTGTCCATCTCTTTTTTCTTTTGAAAAAATTCTTCAACAGGAGAGTCTTCAATTGCATTTTTTTGAAAGAAATATTCGTGAAGATTAGACTCCGGTTTCATCCGGCCATATATTTGTTCAAGTTTCTTTTCTGCCGTGGTCAGGTCTAAGCGCAGCGCTACAGATGGGGCGCTTACCTTCGGATAGTTCTTTTTCCCTCCAATATCTTCAAACAGCAGAATATTCTTATAAAAAGACTTGTGTTTGGGATTTACCGCAACACATAAATCGGTTGCCCTGCGACTAAGCGCATGCTGTAACATACCGCGAAAAAGAGGCATATAAGCATTTTGCCATCGGTGCTTCTTATGAATTGCCAAGGCAGAAATTTCTACTATGCGCCGTTCCTCTGACCTTAATTCATCCAGTTCCTTCTCATAGACCTCATCTATGGGTAATCCCAGAGGGCTGTCAAAGATCTCGGTAAGAGTGGAAACAACTGTATGATTAGATTTGACTATCCAGACAACTGTCTCAGGCAACAGATTATAAATATTTACCAGCATCTTTGAGGGAACAGCCTTTTTGACATATCCTGCCCTGAGATACTCCTTGTATACTAAAGAAAATGCCTGTTTTAGTTCATCGTGTGTTTGAGCGACATTGCAACTGAATTGTTCATTGCTGTCAAAATAGGGTCCTAAAAGCATGGAACGTTTCATCCGTATATATCTGTTCTTATGAACTACATTATTTTTTTGTGCTAACATTATTTCAAACCTCGCTAAAAAATTGATGAATTCGTAAAAAGTCGATTTCATCAGGTGTTAGGTGTTAGGTGTCAGGTGTTAAGATAAAACAATTTAATTGTTATATCAGGTTCTTGACACTTAACACGTTTTGAGACCTTTGCAAAACGTTCCCTTTTGCCCAATTGCTGCGTCAGTCTCAAATTTTAAGCTTCGAATTCATCAATTATGACGGTTTCGTAAAAAGTCTTTTGTGAACGGCTTTGAGCATTTTGGGGAAAAAGTAATTGAGATGTTCATCGTCAAGAAATGCAAGCTGTTTGAGGCCTTTAGGCCGAGTTCTTGCATTTTAGATGAACATCTTAATTGCGCCCAAAATGGTCATGAAGTGAACAAAATCGACTTTTTACGAATTCATCAATTATAGCTTTCTTATAAATGGACATACTAATGCAAAGTGTATGCCAAATCAGCTATTAATTAAATCAACTAATTGATTTTATGGCTTTTAGGGACTGCGGCAACATTGCTGCGGAGGATGTTTATGAAGGAATTTTCCTACAGGTAAACGAGGATGAAATTAGACTAAGATGCTTAACCTTTTGTATGTTCTACATTTTTATGTGCAGGATATTTCATGCACTTTGCTCGGTACTGGTCACAATGTAAATTGTAACAGTTTAACCCTATGTGACAAAATTGCAATGGCTCACCGCGGAGACGCAGAGGGAAGCAATAAAAAAACAACCTCTGCGTCCTTTGCGTCTTGAGCGAAGCGGGCGGTGAGCTTTTACCATAAATTCTATTTTTTGTGCGTTTTTGCGGTTATATCAGGCTTAAAATCAGCTGTCTTTAGATTATGTTTTTTTAAAAGATCATAAAAATCTGACCGGTACTTTCCGGCAAGTCTTGACGCCTCGCTTACATTTCCTCTGGTAAGAGAGATGAGGTTGGAAATATATTTTCTTTCAAACTCATTTTTGGCCTCCATTAGCGGCTTCAACTTGCCCTGTTCTACTGTTTTGGCCT
>JAFCZU010000452.1 GCA_019314185.1 Deltaproteobacteria bacterium
CCTGAAGACTTCGGAGAACTGTTACGTCTGAGGATGAAGATGAAGACTTTACTTGAACGCATAATTTAGGCCCCTCAAAACCAAGAGTACCGCGTCCTGCCAATATATCTACTCCGCCATCAGGTCCTGGTGGTGAAAGTTTTGTCACATAGCCTTCGGCTTGAAGAACTGCATCAACAAGTCTTGCGAGATTGTGGCCCTTAAAATGTTTTTCTATGTGAGCCATAATTTGATCAAAAGCCATCTGTTCAACATCAGATAATTCTTGACCTTCATCTTCAACATCGTCTGTCTTATTTTCCGTGGTTTTTATTTTCTTATTTGTTGTAATCAAACCAGGATCTTTGTTGCTCTTTAAGATTTCAACAATTCGTAATTTTGCATTGTTTCTCTGAATTTTGCATATAGTGCGTGCTGAACCTAATGAATAAAGAAGATCTTGCCCAAATGCTGTCCTGGGAATGTCCTCTTTAATCCACTCAACAGGAATTGTGTGATGAACTTCTAATAGATCTGTTCTGTATTGATATGATCCAATAACTTTTCCAATAGCAATCTGAGGACTATTCTTTAAAGGCATGGATATTAGATCATCCTTTTTTATAAGATGCGCAATGGCATACAACTGAGCACCCCAACTTCTAATTTGGGGATCATTAGCATCAGGTTGATAATTTCGCAATAAATCCAATATGTCTTCACGGGAGGTGGTCCCACTAAGATCAGACAGTTGAGAAGCGTGGTAAGCGAATCCCTTTTCTAACGCCAATGTGTGGTATTGGCCATATTTATCCCCACGAACCATCCATAAAGTCATATATTCCTCCTCCTGAAATTTATTTTGATAATAATAAAATACTTTCTTAAAGATTATCCTCCCTTTAATAGACCGTTTAATACAAATACAGCTTCGATAAGTAGAGAGCCTTTAGATGTATAGCGTGCACTATATGGTCCAAGGTCTCACAACATATAAGATTTTCTAATATTGCTTTTGTTCATCTCAGAAATAATAATCCTATTGTTCCTTATGCTTTCCCTTCCCTTTATCGGATGCTCCACCAGACTTCACCCATTCGTCGACTTCCTGTTTATTGAACTTCCAGAGTCGGCCTATTTTATGACCTGGCATTTGCCGTTCACTAATCCATTTGTAAACGGTATCCCGCTTGATGCCGAGATAAGCCGCGATCTCATCCACAGAAAGCCAACGGTCTTCCATTATTTGTCTCCATTCACGTTTGGCATCGTAAACTGTATTGTAATGCCCTTTTTCATTCTTATAGTCATGACTCAAAAAAATATATTATAAAAAATCCATTTTCTTTTTTATGGCGCAATAGAATCGGTGTTTTCCGGATACCATAGGGCTGCCTTCGTAGCTCCGATTTTTAGATCTTATCATTCTGAATTATTTTAAAACATATACTTTTTTAGGATCTTTGGGACCGGTTCCGACTTCAGCGAGGAGGCCTTGCTTTACAAGATTTCGCAGTCTTGTTCTTGCCGTTCGATCAGACGTTTCCCAGATGCGTGCTGCTTTTTTTGTTGTAATTTGTTCATTTTCGGAAAGGTGTGCCATCAGAGGAGCATGCCAATCCGGAAATTTACGAACGGCGGCAGGCTGGGAAAAAAGGGTAACCCGAAAAGTTGCTCCGATTTCCTCAAAGAGCGGTGGTTGGAGCCCCTGATCTTTGCATGCCGAAATCATTCGATTCAATCCTGTCCCCCATTGCTCGATAAGCTTTAGCTCCCGAAATACCCGACCAATCAACCGGTTACGAAGCTTTGAAATACCTGAAAGCGCTGCCTTGAGGGTCAGTCCAAATGGAAGAAATCCAGGATTGGTGATTTCAAGACGGTTATTAAATATTGCCACTTTGATATTCATGCCGCTTATGGCATAATCGGTGTGAACAATGGCGTTAATGACAGCTTCTCGAACTGCGTGAATAGGATATTCAGGGATGTCACGTCTGCAAACACGCCCGATTTCAGTGGCCTGCATGGTATGCCTCTCGATAAAAGAAATGGCCGTTTCAACCGCTCTTGGAAGATGTTCATCGATTTCCAGATGATCCAGAAAACGGTTCGTATTTGTTCCCTGGAAACGTGCGCATCGAATAACGGCATCAGGAAAAAACCGTTGGCGATTTTTGCCAAAAAGTAAAACCGCCCCTTGGGTTGGGATATCCCTTCCCCCTTGGCTGATAATTAGACCGAGTGTTTTGCTGATTGAGGGAGTCAGTTGCCGGGAAACGGATGCAAAGAACTCGGAAGCAGCTCGGAAGTCAATACCTTCCGAGTTAATTTCCGTGCAGGGTTGTTCATCAAAAGAAATATTGCGGGACAGGCGGCGAATCGTTTCGATCATGTCAGGCCCTGCCCGTCGATTGGTTGACCCCAGCCGGATATAAACGCCCTTTTCTGGTCCTTCCGACCGCATATAATATGGACATATCGCATGGGGCACAGAAACAATAATCAGGTTTCTGTTACGGAATGAGCTAAACTGAATGTCCGGAATCATAAGCGGGCGAATCCCATCGGCGAAGGCATTGGCAAGGCGTTCTTCTTCTTTCAGTGGGTCAGACAGTCCGATAACCTCTCTGGTTTTGTCACGAACACCGATAATCAGGGCGCCTCCTGCCGTATTGGCAAAGGCCACAACCGTTTGGACGATCTTGAATAAAGGTAGACAATTCTCCTTGAATTCGAGTGTCTTACCCTCCTGTTGTTTCAAATAGTGCGTGATCTCCATCATAAAACTTACTATCCTTTTCCCATAATTCAGAAACTAAATAAAGAATAAATACCGAGATTTGTCAAGGATTTCAGGAGGGCGGAGGACTGAGTTTGGGGTCTTTTAATTTGTCCAATAGAGCCAGGTTGCTGCGCCATGGAATTAGTGCAACGCACCGTTGCACTAATTGACGATCCCTCCATGATTCAGCAAATTTGCGCATATATTTCAGGTTTCGTGAGGAAAATCCCTTCATATCCGGGAATGCTTTTTTTAGATCAAATGAAAGCCTGTCTATGACTTTTGCCCCCCAGCCCTCAGTTTGCTGTCTTTGGAGTATGGATGCCCCAATATCCCAATAGAGCATCACCATTGCGCAATTGGCAGATAGAACCGTTTTGATGCGCTCCTGTTGAATACGTGCCTTGAGAGAGGTCAGTAAATTTGCGTAGCCGTCGGGAAGCTCGGTTTTTGAAACCGGAACAGGCATAACAATCCCGTTTTTTTGTTTCACATTACGCACACTTCGCTGTTCTGTTTCGTGCTTTTTATCTTTTTTGCTATTCATAATTCTGCCTTAATTTCTCCGATGCAACCCTTGATCTGTTTGATTCAAGTGTTCAGTTGAACCTGCGTGACCAGGTTCTTCTCTTTCTTCAGCTTACCCTGGATTTCCGATCTTTGGTGCGTTTTGCCCCGCCCGACTTCACCCATTCATCGACTTCCATTTTGTTGAACTTCCAAAGCCGACCGATCTTGTGTCCAGGCATATTTCTTTCACTAATCCATTTGTAAACGGTATCCCGCTTGATGCCGAGATAAGCCGCAATCTCATCCACAGAAAGCCATCGGTCTTCCATCATTTGTCTCCATTCA
>JAFCZU010000081.1 GCA_019314185.1 Deltaproteobacteria bacterium
CAATTGATCGAGTTTTGTCTTTAGCTGCATGTTCCATCAACCAAAGTTTCACAGGTTTAACTCTTTGCCCATTCGGTATTTGATATCGTGGTTGATTATGAAGTTGAGTTCTTCATCTGTGAAGCCGTAAGAGGCAAGAGCAGACCCTATTTTTTGAACTGAAATCCTTCCCCCTCCACCTTAGCTAATAACTTCATTAAATGCAGACTCTGTTTTTCTGAAGGTATTCTGTCAGGCATTCTGACAGCGACCTGCAAAATGCCCATATCCTTTTCGTTTAAGAGTTTTTGGGAACATCCCCAAACGCTGAGTTCTTTCCATTTTTCAGGACCTAAACTTAGAACCTTTTTTTGAGCATTTATCCCGTCATCAATCTTTTGAACCTTTTTTGCATCTTTCCCGTCAGCTACTGCTGTTTCCTTTCCAATAAGTTCATTTATAAATGCCTCGCTTAAATTCATATCAAACGCTTTCACTTTTAACCAGCACCCTTCTTTTTTGCACCACTCTGTTACATTGGAAATATTTTCTGGTGTATCGGTTATAATTTTATAAATCTGATATGATACGTCTTCCAGCGTTTCATAAAAAGCTTTGCTGATTCCCTGTTTTTCCCAGATTTTCGAGAAATTAATCACCTTTTTCATACTGGACACTTTATCTGCTATCCAGGCGATGGAATAAACAACAATATTTGCTCTGTAACCGCCACCATACCATGACTGCTTCATTATCAGCTTTTCTGTTGTCCTGAATACAATTGCTCTGGCTGCCAGATGTTTAAAGTATAATTCGTTAAACGCTTTTTCATCTTTGTCCCACTTCCTGCCGATTCCTGATGCATAAATTGCAAAATTTTTCTGAGCACCCTTGCTGACCGTATAAGGACAATCTTCCCACGCATTCACAAATTTTGCCAGATCAGTTTTTGTAAACATTTGGGCTTTGGGATATTCACCCTTGAATTTTTTTCTTGATGCCGGAGTTAAATGTGCCTGAGCATCAAGGTACTGACCACGGGCTCTTTCATAAAACCATTTCGTTTGTCTGAGCTCTCCTTCCTTTGGAGGAGCCCAAAGCCTTCTGGAAAATTCCTCCATACGGATATGGTAAGGATGATTCGCAAAAAAATCAGCAGCATTAACCTTATTCTGACTGTTTGCATATTCGGATATTTTAGGAACAACTTCTACAGAACGCTCTGGATCTACAATAGACAGTTTTACCTGGATAAAAATTTTGTCCAGATTCATCCTGTCTTTTTTTTTAGCTGAAAAAATTGATGCTGTTGTCTGTCCGCCATTAACAATCTGCAGATTTTTGAGCTTCCTGATGTTTTGCATTCCATTTGATTGCTCAAAATCAATTTCTTCTGCCGTAGCTGTGATACCATTATTATACGCAAAAAACATTTCAGGATCATTACGTATCGTGTTTCTTATACCTTTATTGACATTGCCACGGAACTGCAGAAAACAACGGACATTCTGTTCAAGCAGTCTGGCACCATATTCGTCATATAGCATTGCCAGCATCCTGCCAGGCATAACCATAAGATATGACTGATAAGCATTTGTATCAATGTGCGCTGGAAGACAGGGCAGAGATTCTCCAAAAGATTCAATTAAATCTATAACAATATCCTCTTTCCCCTGTCTGGACGTAACAAGTCTGTGCAAACGGGAAATATCCCAGATATTATAGGATATTTCATAATCAGAATGTTGAGCTGGTTCCAAAGAATGAACACGGCTGCTCAAGAGACCATTGCTTAAAAGGAATAATCTTATTTTTGAAAAACTGTTTTTCCGTGTATAAATCTGGTGCACCAAACCATAACCTTGGGATGTCTCTTCAAGTTGAGGATAAAATCCCGGTGTCAAAGATTTTGAAAAGAAATTTTCCAGTCTCTTAAAAGCCGCACTTATTTCTGTCTTTGTCAGGCTGGTCAGATCTTCACTGTTTCTAAAGTCTGAAATAAAAAGATTCAGAACTCCATCCTCTTCGACAAGGTTATAGCCGTCTACACGGATTCCACGCTCAGTTTTATACTGACAGTAGTCGAAGTTTTCCACCTCTCCTGAATCAACCAGAAATTCTGCAACATATTCAACAAATTCGCTTTCAATAAAATCTTCATTCGCATCTGCTCTGCCTAAAATTTCCTGTCGGAAATCCCTGTAAAAATCATCTATTGTTTCCATATTATTATTCCTTAAAATATAAAATTTTTTCTGGATCAACAATAAATTGAGAACACTTATCAAGCATGATATCCAGTGTTATATTAACAATTCCTTCAGGTATATCGCTTGAATAAAATCTCGGAAAGTCATCCATTACTTCATAGAACCGGAATCTGCTTACAACAAAATAAAATTCGCTGTACTCCTGCAAGTCCAGATAGCCAGCCTGAAGTAAAAGATCCTCGAACAAATCACCGGATGAAGGCTGACTGTTTTGAATATACTCCCTGATTGCACCGATAATTATAGGAAGATTAATGACATTATCAGTGTTTTTAGCCCCTTTGCCAACTGTAACAACAAACAGATAAAGTCTGGAAAGCTGGGTGTTCAGTTGCTCAACTGATGATATTCTTATCAGAGGCTTTGAAGTGCCGAGCTGACATTTCACTTCAACAGCAGTATCACCGATGCAGAAATCCTGCGGAGCATCGAGTGGCCCCTGCCAGAAAGACAATGCTTCAGAAACAGAAAATTTCGGAAGAAGGTATTCTTTTAAAAACAGCAGTTCACCAATCAGCCCTTTTTGTTCAAATTCACTCATGATTTTTGTGCGGTATTTCTTCAAAAAAACATGCCACCGCACGAGTCGGCGGACAATCACAGCAACAACCGACTCCTCGTTAGAGCAACCGCTGGTTGCCTGTATCAGATCAAGACACAGAGAGTAAAATATATCCCAGTCATCTTTGTTATTAAGGCGCAGTATCAATCTTGTCTTTCTGTCTCCATCTGATGTTGGAAGTGAAATATCTATTCCCTGAAGCAGTGGAACTTTACTGGGAAATCTTATACTGGCATCACATTCAAACAAAAAAAGATAATCATCTGATATATCTTTGCCCCAGAAGAAATCAAAGGAATGTGTGTAATCTGCCCGTCTGACATTATAACTGGATAATGGGGTTTTGATCTTTTCCCACGGATTATTCATCTTCATCTCCTTCCAGGTCATATCCGTATTCTGTTTTCCACCAGGTCGTATTTACTACATACTGGACAGGGCTGTCCTTAACCCTGCTTTCAGGAAAACTGATCCCGTAAGCGACTACGCCTGCAGGCCCTGGTTTCTGCCCTGATTTTGATTCATAGAAAATATTAAGAAGATGTATTATTAGCAAAGGCCGTGCCCTGACTTTTCTGTAATAATGGCCGGTAATATTTTCTGCTTTCTGGCCTGGCGCTTTTTTAAATAATTGTTCAGCTTCATCTATTTCTCTCCGAGAAAGACCTTCTCTTTCATCTCTGGTTGACCCGACCCGTGCCTTTTTTCCGACTATTATACAATCAGAAAGCTGTTCTGACCTCGTACCAGCAGACCTTCTTTGACATCCAACAGCTATTCCGTGCAACTGTTCCTTAACATTATCCTGCACACTATCCTTGTTTATAATTGCAACATCCCATTTTTTAAGTTCATCTCCTTTGCGCCTATTTATGTATTCGACAACAGGTGTTGTGCTGGTTCTGATTGAGGCCGGATGATTCCTGAATCCATTGAGGAATTCTATCACCAGTTTTACCGGAACATTCTTCCACAGATGATTTTTGGCTTCTGTGAACTCAGGACTTTTAATTTCCCTTAATTTGCCGATAAAATTTAACAGTAAATTTCGATTCTGTTTGATATTTGACCGAGACTTGAAAAGTCTGTGGGTTTCAATGAGAGCCTTTGACAGATCTATTAACCTGGTTATTTTCTCACCTGTCCGCATTTTATTTCTTGCAGTAACAATCAGTGAATCTGGATGACTTCTTACTTTCAGCCCAAAATCCTTTGGAGTAAGTTTCGACAGCTCCATCTGTCTCAATTCCGCTTTCAGCTCCTCCGTTGCCTCAGAAATATGCGCATACCATCCTGCGGCAAGACCCGGCATGAATACTCTGCATAAATCTTCATAACCGGGTCTGTAACCAAACCACCTGCCCATCTGCATCAGGGTGTCGTACATTATTGAATTTCTCAAAAAATAACTTACGCTTAATCCTTCCAGTGTCAGCCCGCGAGACAGGCTGAATCCACCAACAGCTATTACATTCAGGCCATCCTTTTTATAATTTTCATAATCCAGAGTATCACTTGACTGGCTGTTAATTTCTATAATCTTTACTGGTGCAGCAGCATCAAGAAGAACTGACTGAATTTCATCCCATCTGAATTCTTCTTCACCGAATTCTTTTTTCCAATGCTCATGCAACTTCCCCATTAATGGATTCTTCAAAGCATCATCTGCAGGTTTTGCATAGTTAAACCGAATCTGCTGAATGAGTTTTTGTAAATATTCATGTAAGCTATTTCTAACCTGAGACTGGATATTTGTAAACCGGGAAACATTAATAAGCATTGAGTTGTGTTTTTTTATCTGACCCCGAAGAAGTCTTACTGCTATTACAAGAATAAATGTAAATACTGCCTGATGCAAACTGGATGGCAAATCTGTTATTACATAATCAATTTTATGCCTGATCGGCAACAGATCTTCGTAATCATCTATATAGCGAATTATATCCAGACCGCTGTTTTCACCGAAGATTTTTTCCGGCCCCACGTAATTATCAGGGGCATCCAGACTGGCAATGAAGTCTCTTGGGAATAGATCACCATTACCATTCAACATCTCTTCTTCACTGTCAGGATTAATAAAAATATTTGCAAACGGTGTTGCGGTATAACCAATATAACAGCGTTTATGGAAAAGATTAAGCGTCTCTCTTATGAGACTGTTAATCCGTGTTGATTTATCAGGGTCTTTACTTGTGTTTATTGACGCATTATCCGCCTCATCATCTATCATAAGCATGGGATGATGTTTAATTCCTGTATCAGTTATCGCATTATGCTCTTTCAGCCAGGCGATTAAATTTTCCAATGTATTATAATTTTTCTTTATAACCAAGATAATCGGCTTGTTAACATCTCCCAACCCCAGTCCACTCGTTTCAGCTGTTTTTTTATTAAAATCACTTGAAGTATTTGTCAGAGTTATCGGGATATTTCTATGATTATACCTGCCAACCCCAATATACCTGTTAATGCCAGGATCTGTTCTTAACAGACGCGAACTGTCTCTTCCCACAAATCCTTCATCTATTCTTGCCTGTGTCTGACTTCGGAGGTTGTTCTGGGTTCCGGCAATTACAATAATCAGCCTGTATCCAGCATCGGCAGCCTTGCAAATCAGACCTGTATAATTTGCGGTTTTGCCTGACTGCACATGGCCCACTACCATCCCTTTTCTTTCCCATGCCCCTTGTTTTAAAGGCTTTTCCAGAAGCCCGAGGATCTTATCCGTAATCTGATCCAGTTTCGGGATAACTCTCAGCCCGAAGCCTTTCTTTTGAAGCATCCTTTTATAACGATCCCAGAAGTAAGGTTCGATTGAAGCCCTGGCAGACTCCAGCCAGGGCTCAAACTCTTCCTGGATGACTGCACCGATATGCATCGTGACATCAAACTGAGCTTCCAGATACTTAACCAGTTCATCCTTTTCAGCAGAAGTTATATTTTCACCGAACGAAGCAGAAAAAGTGTCTACTTTCCCCCTTATGAACTCACGGGTAACAGATGTTTCACGGGCTAATAACGCAATCATCATATCTTGAAGTTTATCTATATCACTCATCTTCTATACCCCTGGTTTTTAAAAACTCTATAATACAATCAAAATTATTTCTGAATGGTTCGGTCAGCTCGAACTGTTTTTTTATTTCAGACTGTCCGACACCCTGTTCCTTTAATGTTTTGTAAAAAAGGTCTGCCAGTTCCAGCAATTTTTCGTTTTCAAGCTCATTTTTTGTAAGGGATTCAGGCGTGCCTGATACATCTGCATAAAAAGCATCTACAGGAAACTGTCCTTCAACCAGAGTCAGAATATCAGAAAAATAATCGCGCTGGCTGTCATTAAGTTCAGAAAAATATTTTTTCAGTAATGGATGATTTCGATTAATTGAATATTTAATTTTATTATGGCTGGCCTCTCTGATCCATAAAGTATTCAATCCCTTCCGGGTTAAACGTCGGCCTCTTTTTGTATATATTCTTGATGAGCCACCAGTAATTCTTTCAATTATTTTTTTAAGCCGCTGCCTGATAACTTCAGGTGGTCTTGCTTTCGATTTCTTCACATCAATTGCCCAGAGATGGTCCAGACTGTTAGGCAAATCTATTTTTACCCTGGCAAGCCTGGTCAGTTCTCTCTGCCCGGCAAGCCGGAACCATGTGCCTGAGATAAGCAGTCGTGCGTTTCTATATACGTAAAATCCCTGATTTTTTAGATATCCGTCTTCTCCGGCATAATAGTCAAACTCTTTTCGACTGATTTTGCTGTGGTGGGGTAAGATATAAGGCTGGATGTAAATGGTTTCGCCGTTGAGATCGAGTTTTTCATCCTGAAGGTATTGAGTAGCTGGATGCTTTGAATTGAATGGATCAAACGCTTTTAACGGGTCACCATTAATAAAAACCCTGACAGCTCTGATGCCGGGTTCTCCCTTCAGGTAACGATGAAAAACCAGCTCCATGTGTTTTCTGACTTGATCCATTTTATCATACAGGTTCGCCTCAGTATTAGCTGAATCAGTTTTATCAATTACTCTGTCCAGTTTTTCCCACAAAACAAGCGTACCGGAATCTTCTAATTTTTCAGCATATGGCTGTTTCTGGATTTCATTTTCTTCAAGTACTTTCAGGAGCCATTCATTTCTGTCAGCGACATAATCCAGATCCCAGAAGCACCCGGATGCTTTTCTATCTTTTACAGAAACAACTGTTACCTTGCGACACTGTGAAAAAGAGGCTGTTTTCAACCCCAGACCAAATCTTCCAAGATCACTTTTGTCACGGAGATCAAGAGGGTTTATGCTTCCAGGCCGCATTGCTTCAATTAATTCGTCATAAGACATGCCAGTTCCGTTATCAATCATTACAATACTGGAGGTCTCATTGCTCCAGTTAAAATGAATTTCAATTAAACTGGCAGAGGCAGAGATACTGTTGTCGACAATATCTGATACGGCTGTTTTAAGTGAGTAGCCGATATCACGTAATGATTCGATCAGAGATGAAGCTTTTGGGGGAGTATTTATGACATTCATGTTATTTGTTTTATGTCCAACCAATTTAATTAATTGCAATTATCTGATAATAATAAAACACCATTAATTTCCTGTGAAATTTTATTTATTATTTTTTTAAGTTTATCCATATTTTTCGTTTCACATTCCCATACAATAAAGACTTTCCAGCCATTTTGTTTCAGTTGCTTCAGATGCTGCTTATCCCGTTTAACTGTCCCAGCAAATTTGTCTTTCCAGAATTTTATTCTGCTTTTTGGAGTATATGCATATTTGCAGCCTTTATGTCTGTGCCAGAAGCATCCATGAACAAAAATTACTGTATTATATTTTGGCAACACTATATCTGGTTTGCCTGGTAAATCCTTTCTGTGTAGTCTGAACCTGTATCCCATTCTGTGCAGCATTGACCGAACTATAATTTCAGGCTTTGTATCTTTACCCCTGATACGGGACATATTCCAGCTTCGTTTTTTTTCACTGATTGTATCCATATTCAATCTGTTTGTCCTGCACGTTTCAGGATATTTAATACGATTTCAGCAATCTGTTTTGCCAGCAGCGGAGGCACTGCATTGCCTACCTGTTTGTATTGTTCGGTACGATTCCCTTCAAACAAATAATTATCTGGAAATGTCTGCAATCGAGCAGCTTCTCTAACTGTTAAACTTCTGCATTGTTCTGGCACTGGATGAATAAAGTAGTGACCATCTTTAGAGATATGAGAAGTAATCGTTGTTGCGGGCACATTCTTTCTTTGAACACGAAATCGATCCGCAAACATATTTCCTTTTAAAGCTGTTTTTACATTTTTATGACTGGGTAATAATTCAGACGGGAAATCTTTAAGCACAGGTGATTTATTCATTATTTCTGCATAACATGAACAGAACAAATACCGTTGAATATCTGATGGCATATGTGTTCTTGCCTGATGGTTTACTACGCCTTTAATATTATTATCCAGGTACCATTTTTTAAACTTTGAGTTATTATTTAATGCCTCTGTCTGGATAAAGTTACTGCCTTTAGAGAGGGAATTGTTAACGTTTAAAATCGCCCTGTTAATTCTTTCTTTGACTTCTATGTTTGAAAGATTTTTATACCAGTCCTCTTTTTTTATTTTTTTAATAGTATCAATCCAGTTATTATCTTTGTTATACCTGTTAGAAATACCACTTCGCAGCTCAGGTAAATCTGAAAGAACATCCCACGCTCTGGTTCTGCCATTTTTCTTAGTCAGGACAGGCGAAACCGATGTAATATCTTCTCTTATACCTATTATTATTAGTCTATGGCGTGCCTGTGGGATACCATAATTTTCTGTTTTAACAATAAAATCCTGTGGCGTAAAATCTTTGTCACCATTTTTTACAGGCCTTACAAGTGAAAACAATCTATATTTATTTTTTATCTTATTTGCTGAACCAGCAACCGCGGACGGATTTTCAAGATCATTTAAAATACAGTCAAAAATCCGATCTTTTTTAACTCTGGCTGACAGCAAACCTTTAACATTTTCCATTACAAAAACTGCCGGCCAGTATTCTGCAATAATTCTCAAATACTGTTTATATAAATAATGCCTATCATCTTCTTCTGGCTTGTAATCTTCTATACCCTTGTTTCTTGAACGTCCTGCCAGCGAATATGCCTGGCAGGGTGGCCCTCCTATAAGAACCCATGGATTTGCCATATGTGTTCCTGAACCGATTGCATTTGCTATCCAATCATCAATTTTTTTATCATCATTTTTATCACCAAGTGTTGCCAGCTTCACCTCTTTTCTGGCCAGCAATGCTTCCTGTGCGTTTTTCTCGAACAATTTTTCTCGAACAATTTTACCCTGAAGATAATTATAATAATCTTCAGGGATATTTTTGTTTTTATAACGAAATTGCCGGAAAAAGCTTCTCAGCTCCAGAGTTTTGTGCGCCACGGGGTCTTTTTCGATAGAAAGCGCAATTTTAAAAGGATATCCATTTTCTGAATCCTTTAGAGCAGAAAATCCTTCACCAAGGCCTCCTGGGCCTGCAAACAAATCGATAATCGGTATTGATTGCCTGTTCTTCATTTTATTGTCTGACTTCTACATGATTTTGATAAATTTATCTGGCAACTGATATCGTTGGGAAAATATCCGGGGGCTCGTTCAATGTTAAGAAGCATAGTTATTTGTCCTTTTCTTTGATTGGTCCATATTCAGCTTCAGGCTCATGGACTTCGATCTGCCCTGCCGGGACTTTTACAACTTTGTCATCCCGCCAGATTACAATTGGATCCCTTGTGCGTTTGTGATTTGCAATAGTACTGGCTACAGCTTTTTTTAACGCTTCTTCGGCACGAAATGCCATTGCTTTATCAGACTGGTTCCTGTCTAATTTCTTATCTTTCATGACCTCACCATATCTTTAGATAATTTTGAGAATAGAACTGAATCAAAAACTTCCAAGTCTCCATCTTCTTCGCAGGCAACCATAACAGGGTGATCTGTTGAATTGTCAAATATAGCCCATTGTAATCGAAATATATTGAGTATCTATACTATTTTTTGCTTTAAAAGCAA
>JAFCZU010000453.1 GCA_019314185.1 Deltaproteobacteria bacterium
GGCAGAGTATTTCTTGGATGCTTTTCGGAATAATCATGGGAATCTGCCGGCGATTGGGGATAGCGACGATGGGCATGCGATAGCACCAGGTATTTCTCCCAAAAGATCCAAAATCGAGCTCCCCACAAAGGGATTTGATATCTTCCGCCACTCCGGATACACAGTAATCAGAGCCGAGAACAGTGCCATGCTCACCTTCGACCATGGGCCGTTAGGGATGCCGCCTCTTTATAACCACGGCCATGCAGACGCCCTGTCAATCACATTATCCAAAAACAGGGAAGAAATATTGGTGGATTCCGGCACTTATAGATACAACGGCGAAACCGAACTTAGAAGATACTTTAAGGGTACAAAAGCACATAATACAGTAACAGTTGACCAATTGGATCAGGCTATACAGGTAACAAGCTTCATATGGAGTGGCCCTTATGATACGAAACTAATCGTCGCCAAAGAAACAAATGATGGTTTACTGCTCAAAGCCGTTCACAATGGATATTCAAGGCTCCCCAAGCCCGTGTGGCACAAACGAGCAATCCTCTTCTTCGACAAGGCTAATTTCATAATTAAGGATTACTTTGAGGGAAAAGGTGTTCATGATTTCGAACTAAATTATCACCTCCACCCGCTGGTGGCATATCAGTAAGGCTGGCGTCAAGATTTTTATGGCACTTCTGGGGGACGATGATTTTTTATTTGCCGACGCAGGGCAAGATGAACCCCTTCTCGGATGGAATTCCCCTTCTTATGGGGTAAAAATGAAAAGTCCCGTCTTGAGTTGTACCCAAAGAGGGCTCCCTGAAAATGTTATTTTCGTGACTGCTATTTGCACAAAAGCACCGCCAAAGAAAGATGCATTAATAGAAAGGTTTTTTTGGGTTTGAGAAACAGAATTAAGATCTTAAACTTGTGGATAGATCCCGTCGATATGGATCAAGCACTCTTGCGGGTGAGGCAATTTGTGGAAAAGGGTGACAGACCTCATTCCAAAAACTTTTCCGTTCCCAAAGATCCGTTCCTCTATCAAACATTTAAAACCGCAGATTTGTTAATACCCGATGGCATCGGTATGGTACTGGCAGCAAAGATTTTGTACGACGTGAAGTTGACACGTGTTCCTGGGGTCGAGCTTATGGCTAGTATCTGCGAAATGTCGGCGAAAAGTAGATATAAAATATTCGTTTACGGAGCCAGGGAAGAAGTCAACAAGACAGCTGTATTGAAATTGCAAGAGCGATACCATGGACTTGAAATTGTAGGTCGAGCCAATGGTTATTTAAGAGATGAGGAGATGGCAAGTCTGGTGACCAGTATCAATAAATCCGGCGCTGAAATCCTTTTTTTGGCATTAGGATCTCCCAAACAAGAAAAATGGTTTGAAACCTATGGTACTTATCTTGAAAGCGTAAGGGTTTGCCAGGGAATAGGAGGTACTTTAGACAGTATCGCAGGAAGTTTTAAGAGAGCCCCAGAAGTTTGGCAAAGCTTGGGCTTGGAGTGGTTTTATAGGTCAGTCGCCGATCCCAAGCGAATTACAAGGGCTCGAGCGTGCTTGTTATTTGGCGCAATGGTGATGTTTGAGAAGGTAAAAAGATCACCTCGATTGATAAACATGGAATAGGTAGCCCACTTCATGTTTTTCACCTCAGACAGCTTATAGGGTCTTCTTTCAAAAAACCCGTTAGTCTTGCAAAATCTCTTCATTTAACCGTCATGCGCCATGTTTTCTATAGTTCAAAGTGTAAATGGGCTCGTGGTTCTGTAACTGACTATCAAAAAACCGGGGAAACTATGGTGAAAATCTTTTTAATCGCTGGTGCACGTCCAAATTTCATGAAGATTGCGCCCAGTATATCGAGAGGCTCTTAAGCACGATCAAATGGAATGTAAGATCGTTTACACCGGCCAGCATTACGATTATGAGATGTCACAGGCGTTTTTTGAAGACCTGGAAATTCCAAAATCTGCCTTCTTTCTCAATGCTGGTTCCGGATCTCACGCACACCAGACCGCCAGGATAATGGTAGGATTTGAGAAACTGTGCGAGGAGGAAAAACCTGATTTAGTCATTGTTGTAGGCGATGTCAACTCCACTTTGGCATGCAGTATTGTTGCCAAAAAGCTATTGATCGAAGTTGCCCATGTTGAAGCTGGATTAAGAAGCTTTGACTTGACAATGCCGGAAGAAATCAATCGGATGGTGACTGATGCGATTTCTGACTATTTTTTTGTGACCGAAGAGAGTGCGGTCAAGAATCTAATGAAAGAAGGAAAACCACCTGAAAGCATACATTTTGTCGCCCATGTGATGATAGACAACCTCCTCTACAGCAATTCCCGACGCCTCCTTTTTGAGTGACATTTTCCTTTACCATGGAAACGTTCGGTGAATTGAGACGGAATATGAGACCCGAAAGGCCCAAATGTCGTCTGGATGCCGTATGATCGTATGCATTTTCGCGCTTTCTCGGCCAGCTCTATCGGCTAAAGCATAAACCTATCCCTCAAGCCTCTCATCGGTATTTTTTGCTGCTTCGGCAGATTGGCACCATTCAGTTCTTGCTACTAATTGTGCTCTGAGTATCGGAGTGCAAAGAGTTGTATTAGGAGGTAGCGAACAGGATGCCTGGAGGTTCAACCTTGAAGCCATAAAGCAGGGCCTTGTATAACTTTGCTTCCATTTCATACATTGATATTTTTTTGAGGAGACGGATGCTTTGACTATCGAAGATAAGCCACACAAATCTCTAAGAATAAAATCATCTTTAGAAGAACAAGAATTGCTTTCAAAACAAATAAAAGAGAATTTCCATGCTGCTGATTTTGTGAAAATTCTGGAAGCAGGTTGTGGTAGAAGGTGGCCCCTTGATATATCGGGATTAAAGTATCATTTAACAGGAGTCGATCTTGATAGAGATGACATATTAAGGCTGCAGAAAGAGTGTTGGATAACTTTTTTAAGTGGTTAAAACCAAATGGTATTTTAATTTTGAAAATCCCTGAAAGAGATTGTATTTTTAGCTTTATAACTAGAATTACACCTCATTGGTTTCATATATTCTACTACCGATACATATTAAAAAGACAAAATGCCGGGAAACCAGGATATGGTCCTTATCCAACCTTTTATGATCGCATTGTCTCTCAGAAAGGAATAAATGGCTATTGTAAGAAGCATGGTTATATGATTCTTGGGACATATACTTCTAATCTTCCCGTAGACAGTCTTAATTCATTTTCTAAAATGATCATAAAGATGGTAGAAATCGTTTCTTTTAGAAAACTTATATCCGATTATTGTTGTATTACCTTTGTCATAAAAAAAACGTAACTTTAATAACTGATTAAGTAGCTTGACCACAGAGTTATACGAACTTAGACAGAACTTCTATCCAAGGGATGTTTGTCCCGTGAAATGACATACCATACTTTGACTATGATGCTTGGCCAAAAGCCTTCATCGCTTCCTGTAACGGCCCATAGGGCAGGCCCCTTTTCCTCTGGCACTTGTCGGCAGAGGAAAATGTTTGTGTCCGTCTGTGCCTGCCCCGTAGGTCACACTGATCGTACAGGGGTGGGTCTGTGGCTAATTGAACTATGGCTAATTGAATTGCGGCTAATTGAATAATGGAAAAAATCATAAATCTGACCTGGTATCTAAACCGGCTAAAAAAGATGAGTCCGGCCGAAGTCCTAAAGCGATTCGCTGAACAAGCGGGCATCTATCACTCCCGCTTCAAGTATCGTGATTCTGCCCGGTGGCCATATAGCCGTTTTGCTTGTAATGATATCCCTTTGGTGCTTCACTCCTTGCCCAGTGTTCACATATACAATGACTGGAAACACTACCGTGTCTATAATACCAAATTTGATCTAACCAAACCGCTCAACTGGCATTTTTCGGATCAGCAGGGTGTCTGTTGGCCTATCTGTCATTATGCTGCGATCAACTACCGTCCTGGCAATCCTAACTGGGATGTGCGTATAAACTGGGAGTTGAATCGTCTCCAGTTTCTGCCGGCAATGGCAGTGACCGATGAGGATTTGGCCAAAAGCATACTTGCAGATTGGCTGATAAAAAATCCGTATCTCCATGGACCGGCGTACCTGGCTTCCATGGAGGTGGCCCTGCGATGGATATCCATTTACTGGGCCGTATGTCTGTTCAAGAAACCTCTCGATGAGTCTTTCATCAACAGTCTATCCGGCTTGGCTATTGCCTCAGGGAAATTCATTGAAAGCCGTCTTTCCACTCATTCATCCGCTGGAAACCACCTCATTGTGGAGGCGGTCGGGTTGTTCTGGATTGGAAAGGCGCTTCAAAAGGAGAAGATCGGGAATGAATGGATAGAAAAGGCGCGAAAGATATTGTGGGAGCAAGTTCTTGTACAGTTGAATCCTGATGGTACTAACCAGGAGCAGTCCTTTTGGTATTTAGGGTTTGTCGTTGATGCGCTATTTCATTACCTTTTATTGGAAGATAGGCAAGTCATTCCCAAGCAAGTCTTAAGTCGCATCGAAAAAACGACTGAATTTATGCATGAAATGATTTTGCCCGACGGTTCCTTTCCTGATTATGGTGACAGAGATGACGGGGTTGTCTTCCGTGTTAATGATGCCTACAAAGAGCCACCCTTTCCAGGCATACTCAATATCGGCGCTTTTTTTTTAAACCACCCCGATTGGTTCAGGGATTGCTATTGTGCGCATAAGCGTCTCGGGTTCTGGACTAATAAAACGCCAAAGCAGCCAACCACATTCGAAATCAGCAATGACCCGATCGTAGCTTCTGATACACCACAGCTTAACACCTATGCTAATGGCGGAATGACACTGATGAAATGGGGCAAAAGCCGGCTTTTGTTCAGGCATGCCCGACTCGGTTTGGGGAATACTTGCGGCCACGGCCATGCAGACGCCCTTTCAGTATTATTTTCTTGGAACAATATTCCGGTCTTGATTGACCTCGGCAGTGGACAATACAACGGAAATCAGGACATACGGAATTTTTTCAGATCAACCATTGCCCACAACACAATCGAAATAGGCAGAGAAAGCCAGGCGAAAATTGTTGGCCCATTCTTGTGGGAGAAAGCGTATGAAACTTGCTTGACCGAGGCAGAGAAGACCCCCTCCTTTTTTACTGAGGCCTATCACACTGGTTATAAAGAGAGATTTGGTATTGTCCACAAGAGGAGAATTGAATGGCTTGCACCTTATCAGATCGAAATTGGAGACGTTTTTTGCGGTTTTGGCGGAGTGAGATGCAAGGGTGCTTTTCATCTGGGGGCTTGTAAGGCAATCGCCAACAAAGGGAATTCGGTCGAAGCTGAGTTTGATGATTTTATCTTCTCCATCGCGTTTCCATCCGATTTTACAGTCGAGATTTTTCATGGTTCAGAACATCCATTTATGGGATGGCGATCAACAATTTATGGAGCCTGGGAACCGATTTATTCAATAGTCTTTTCTTTTCAACTTTCAGAAGATTATCATTGTAAAACCATCTTAAAGATAGTTGAGAATTATCAAAAGCTGATGTCGAATTCTACGACATTCCAATAGAAGGAAACCTTGTGATGAAAGTATTATTAGTAGCTGGTGCGCGTCCTAATTTCATGAAGATTGCGCCAGTATATCGAGAGGCTCTTAAGCACGATGGCTACCAACTTAAAGCGGGACACTTTCCATAGCTCAATCATTTAGAAGTTTTAAAAAATTACAAACAACGCTCAAGAAAACTAAAGACAAAACAAACTAAAAATGCTTCAAT
>JAFCZU010000454.1 GCA_019314185.1 Deltaproteobacteria bacterium
TGTTGCCTTTGCAAAGTTCTGTGTTCCCTGGCAACCTCTCATTCCAGCTTAGGCTCTTTGTGCAATGTATTGATGAAATTATAGGCAATAGAATTTGAAAAATCATAACCAGCCATTTAACGCCGACTGGCTTTTCGCTGCGCTCAAGCCATCGGGTTAAGGGCACGTTCGATGGATATAAAAAATGAAAAAGTCAATTGTCTTGGAAATGCAGAGAATGGCAACTGAGAAAAAGGAAGATATTTCTGATCTTCTAAGAAAAGCTCTTTTAGTTGCCACAAAGCTTAAGCTGCATGATTTTCGTAGCTGGGTTGATAAAGAGCTTAATGGTTACCGAAAAGGTTCTGTCCCCGAATATCGAAAACTAACAGCAACCGTACGGCTTAAAAACCCCTACCATGGGTTAATCCCTGTAGTTTTTCCAACTCAGGAAATCGCGGACGTTGTCTGTAATGTTCAAGTAAGAGATCCAATCGGAAACCTTGTATCTATCTTGGAAAATCAAACAGGCGGTAAGTCGGACCCGATATACCCTTTAACTCCCGAGCAAGAACATTTTTTAATAAGCCATCAAGATGGTATGGGTCTACCTCCAGTCCGCACGGTTTCCTCCAGCGCCCTTTCTACTATTATCGATTTGGTTCGAACGCAGATTTTAGAGTGGTCATTAAAGCTTGAAGAACAAGGTATTCTTGGAAAAGGACTGACATTTTCAAATGATGAAAAGGAGCTTGCTGTGTCGAGTCAAGGAATAAATATTCAGAATTTTCAAGGGGTGTTAGGGGATGTGTCAAATAGCACTTTGACTCAAGATCTCAATATGAAAATTGAAACACATAATTTCGATAGTTTAAAATCTTTTTTACTTTCTGAAGGATTATCAGACACCGACTTATCAGAACTCAAACATGCCATCCAACACGATCCAGAGCCTGATACTAAAGGTAATTTTGGCGATAAAGTAAGCGCCTGGATGGGAAGGATGCTTACCAAGGCAGCGAATGGTTCATGGCAGGTAAGCGCTGCAGCAGCAGGAAATTTTTTAGCGCAAGCAATCGGAGCTTATTATGGATTATAAAGGGCATCGAACAACCGCTTGCACGCTGACCGGCGGTATCGTGCGGCTTT
This sequence comes from Deltaproteobacteria bacterium, assembly GCA_019314185.1. The sequence continues at coordinate 1,129 of JAFCZU010000454.1, forward strand.
ACAAAGTTTTCGGTGTGCCAAATAATGCACCATTAAACATGTCCCATGTTTACGCCGCCGTCAGGTGAAGCGGGGCGTTGGGCATATCAGTTTCGATAATATAAGGGGCTCTTAATGGATAAAAAACATCTAATGAATTTCCTGCTGAAAACATACAAGACCAACGATTCAAATTGATTATTTTATTAAGCGCCTCGAACACACGATAAGCCATACACAGACGGCCACAAAACTAATATACCTTGTCAACGGCGCGATACTCGCAGCAGTCTATTTTGAATTTGGCAAAGTCAAACCATTATCTGCTGCCTTCCTCGTTGGTGGGATATTAACACTTTTACTATCTATCATTAACTTTTTACACGCGAACTTTATGGCTGTTCAAAATGCATGGTACAGCACAATTGATCGAGAAATACGAAATGTTTTTTTGAAATTTAAGAATCTGACTGAAGTATGGCCAAAACACCTAGGTGAGCAATTTGATGAAGTCCTAAAGTCATACAAAAGTTATTATCGTTTCTTCCCTTTTAATCGGACTCATCGAATTTATGTATGGATACATTTAACATTGGCTATTTTTTTGCTGTTTTTCTCTATTTCATTTTTCTATATGTCTTACAGAACACCAAAAGGCATTAGTATAGCGAACAATGATAAGGAAATCGCCCAACAGGCAAATTCAGCCGCTCGCTAACCGCGTCTGCTGATTTGCAGTGTTGGTTGCAACCGAATTAATCATTAAAGAGGAAATAAATAAAATTGGGTAAATCACGGAAAAGCATCCCTAAAGCGGTAAAAGAAAAAGTGTTAAAGGAATACAATTATAGGTGCGCTATCTGTGGAAATAATCGTCCCCAATTACACCATATCGATGAAAATCCCGAAAATAATATTGAGTTTAATCTTATACCTCTATGCCCGAATTGCCACTTAACAGATCAACATAATTCCACACAGCCTTTTGACCCGGATTTGCTATCTTTATTTCGTAGGTTCAAAGATCCGCTTATTTTAAAGCCTCAATTTCATCCAATTTTTTTAAGACTTCGGTTTTTATATAACTTGGATGAATATTCGAAAGCTTTGGAATTAGATGAAAAAGCCGAAGAACTTGTAGAGTTTATAGGCGAAATGAAGATGGGCTCGTTTTATTCCAAAAGGTTGGCTGAATTAGTTAGGATGCATTACATCGCTATGCCTATATTATTAGGCAATGAAGAGTCGGAACGATTTGCTGCTGAAAGCTTTGCAAAGAGTCAGGTCGATTATCTAAATCAATTGAATAATGTTCAGGAGAAAGTTGAAGCGTTAGTGGTAGAAATACTAAAATATCAAGATTGGCAGCTTTAGATGCCCAACAAATGTGGAGCAGACAGCAAGGGATGTGCGGTTTTTGGCTCCGCAGATTTTTGAGTTAAAAGTGTCTTTTACCAAATCCTCGTTTCCCTTGCTGCCTGCTCAGCATGCCGTTCGGTTCCATTTTTATCTCAATAGAATGAGTCCAGAGTAGGCTTCAATTATGCATAACGCTAATTATTATTTGCCATTGCTTTCGCCTGAAGCTACCCAAGCTGTATTGATGGTGGCAGGCGGTATTTATGCCACTCGCGAGAAACTTAGTGAGTGGCCTATAGAAAGTAAGGAAAAGCCTTTTTGGCTCTCTGAGGCAGAAATGGGGTCAAGTCTACTGTTGACCCATGTAAGATAAAAGGCTATATATTGCAATTATGTCGCGTCCACTTAGAATAGAATATCCCGGAGCATGGTATCATGTAATGAACCGTGGGAGACGGTCCGAATCCATTTTTTCAGATAAACATGATTATTTAAAGTTTATTGA
>JAFCZU010000455.1 GCA_019314185.1 Deltaproteobacteria bacterium
GAAACACCAAGACGTGCAAGAGGAGCTTTTTGTGGTGCAGCGGAACGTATATGCAACAAGGCTCCGGTGATGATCTTGCCTTTTAAGGGTGATGGGTCGATATCCAGAAGGATATATTCCTGTTGGCCTTTGACCTTAATCTTTCCCGCTCTGCCGTTGTTGCCGGTCCTTTCCACACCTACTGATGAAACTGAGGTGTCTCGTATAATAGGACATATAACTGCTTGACCTTCCGGTAGCCAGCTTGATTTTAGTTTCGTATCGGCATTTACGTGGGTGCTGCAGTTCCACCAAACAAAAAAAAGCGAGATCCAAACGAAAACTTGCTTCCACGGCTGCCATATATTCATGCTAATTCCTTACAAAAATTTTTCAGCCCATAGTTTAAAGGACATGAGCGCCCACAAAGGCTCAGTAAAATCACTCATTCCTGAAAGATGCTGTTTCCATAATTGCCGAACGTATTTCGTATCAAAGAAAATATTACTATTAAGGCTGTTCTTAAATAGCGTGTCTTCTGCCATTTCACGCAGCTCGTTTCGCATCCACCCGCCAACTGGGATGCTAAATCCCATTTTGTTTCGGTTGATAATTTCTTCCGGCAATAATTCCATCAGGGCTTTCTTAAAGATATATTTAGACTCTCTTCCTTTTAATTTTAATTGGGAGGGGATACCGGCGACTAGTTCCACAAACTTGTGATCCAACAGAGGCACCCGTACTTCCAAGGAATTTGCCATGCTTGCCCGGTCTACCTTTGTCAAGATATCATCAACCAGATAAGTTTTAAAATCAACATACTGAACCCTTGAAAGCGGATCACTAAATCCTGCACGGTCACAATCATAATAATATTTTTTGAACACTTCGATGGAATCATATCCATTTAAGGAATGTCTCACATCAGTATTCATCACCTGTTCCTTCATCTCAGGTGAAAAAAGCGATACGGTGTTAAAATGAGCATATATGTGATCGTGAGAAATATTTGTTAATAGCGTTTTAGCACGAAACGGCTGCGGCAGCCAATCGGCTTTTGGATATAACCTGGCTATGCCGCCGATCAAATATTTTCTGACTGTTCCCGGGAGAATATTTCTTATCTGATTCTCCAACCGATCAAAGTAATATCTGCGGTAACCCGCAAAATTTTCGTCTCCCCCATCACCGGAAAGTGCTACAGTTACGTTTTGTCGGGTCATTTTAGAAACATAATAAGTCGGTATGCTGGAAGAATCCGCAAAAGGTTCGTCATAAAACCAGGACAATTTATTGACTATATCCACAGCATCGGGCGCAACAATGTATTCATGGTGATTAGTGTTAAAAAATCTGGCTGTTTTCCTGGCATAATCCAGTTCGCTGAATTTTCTTTTGCTAAACCCTATGCTACTGGTAACTACAGGATTTTCTTTAAGCGAGGCCATGAGTGCAACCACTGCGCTTGAATCAATCCCCCCGCTTAAGAAAGCACCCAGAGGCACGTCGCTGATTAACCTGAGCCGGATTGATTCTTCGAGAGTTTCCATGATCTGGTCGCAGAATTCGTCTGTTGAAGTATGGACATTGGGCTGAAATTCCAGATCCCAATATTGTTTGATTTCTGCCCCTGCAGCTGATTGGATCAAGACATGTCCCGGAGAGAGCTTGCGAATAAATTTGAATATTGTTTTGGGGCACGGTACATAGCCGAAGGAGAGATAATCAGAGAGAGCTTCAAGATCAAGGTCTTTCGAGACGGTGCGATCTTCCAGTACAGCTTTAAGTTCGGAAGCAAAAATGATCCGGGAGCCGTCACAGAAATAGTACAAGGGCTTTATGCCTAAACGATCTCTAACCAGAATAAGTGTTTTCTTATTTTCATCCCAAATTGCAAAAGCAAACATTCCCCGAAGGCGATGTACACAATCGACACCCCATTCCTCATAACCGTGGACGAGAACTTCAGTATCGCTTTGGGTACTAAAGAGATGCCCCCTGCTTTGCAACTGTTGGCGTAACTCAAGAAAGTTATAAATTTCTCCGTTAAAGACTACCTGAACAGAACCGTCCTCACTCCCCATTGGCTGCCTGCCTGTATCAAGATCAATGATACTCAGCCGCCTGTGTCCAAGCCCGACATTCCCTCTTCCTTTCCTCCCAGCCTCTTTGCTTCCCAGCCTCCTCGCATTAAAAAAATATCCCTCATCATCTGGACCCCGGTGAACAAGGGTGTTGTTCATCTTGTGAAGAAGGTCATTGTCTATCGGACGTCCGTCGAGGTTATATATTCCGCAAATTCCGCACATGTTTATTCTAAAACTTTTCCTGGTTTTTCTTAACACTTCTTTGCGGTCTGGTGAGATTATATTTTTTTACCGCAAAGAACGCAAAGGGTCGCAAAGTTTTCTATAGTTAAGAGCATATTTGCACTTATCAAAAAACAAAACCTGTAAACCTATAACAAATAGTACTAAATTTCGTGATAGATGGGTCCATTGAATGATTGCTCTGCCATGAGTAAGAGAAAAACAACCGCATGAAATGTCGAGCCCTCGAAAAATTGCTGACCCCACAGCTATAGCAAATGCAGTTGAAAGGATTGATATGATCAAAGCTCCCCCTTTTATCCATATACCGATTATCAAGCTGAAGCCGGCAAAAAGCTCCAGCCATGGCAGCCATATTGCGAAGAAATTAACGAGCATATCAGGCATTATTTGATAATTGTAGATAGTCTCGCTGAATGCGATTGGATCCGCAATTTTATGGATGCTTGCATAGATAAATATCAAGCCAAGTATCCATCGAAAAACAGCAGCGAGTAGTGGAGAAGCAATAAGTCTTTTCATTATAGATTTTTTTACCGCCAAGACCGCTAAGAAACGCAAAGTGAAAAGGCTTGATCCGATTTCCTGCCGGAAATCAGCCCAAATACTCAGTCCCTTTCGGGACCAGCATACAACTACATTTTCTTATTATTCCTTGGCG
>JAFCZU010000456.1 GCA_019314185.1 Deltaproteobacteria bacterium
GCTATTGGAGCGGCCCAGTCGGCGCGATTCGGAGCTGATCTGATTTGTTACATTACCCCTGCCGAGCATCTCGCGCTTCCCAACGAAGATGATGTCATCGAAGGCGTTAAAGTGGCCCGGCTGGCTGCTCATATTGGAGATCTGAGTAAATATCCCGAAAAGAAACGTAGCCGCGATCTTGCCATGAGCAAGGCACGGCGGGATTCCGACTGGGAAGGACAGTTTGAAAATGCTCTTTTTCCGGCAGATGCGAAGAAGATTCGAGATGATCGCTCGCCCAACGATTCCAGCGTCTGCACTATGTGCGGGAAGTTTTGCGCCAACAGGGCTTCAGAGACGATCTTTAAGGAAACACTCGAAAAAAGCTGTAAGGCGTGATCATTCCTTTTCCTTGATAGCGCGCAAGGTGCGTGTTATATTTATCATTCGTTTCCTGGTTCTCATGCTCCAGCGTAGGAACCAGGAAAAAACGTGTTAAGTGTTAAGAGCTTGATAAGACAGACAATTGCTTTAACCTAACACCTGACAATTGGCAATTGGACAAAAGAAATAGATAGAGATGGCGTACGTCATGTTTGCGATACCTTTGCATCATCTCTTTTGATGACGGCTGTTTGTGTGATAACTTTATGGGTAATACAATAATAAAAAGGGATCATGGCGGCAACGTTGGTGAGATTTCCAGAAGATATGGAATCGATGAAGATAAGATCATCGACTTCAGCGCTAATATAAATCCTCTTGGTTATCCGCCGTGGTTAAAAGAAACGATAATTAAAGAATTTGATTCTGTCTTAAATTATCCTGATATTGATTCCTTTGGTCTTGTTTCAGGATTGTCGAAATACCATGATGTTGACAAGAGTTTTATCATTGTGGGCAACGGTTCTACAGAATTCATATATTCCATACCCTTGGCATTCAAACCACAAAAAGCTCTTATTGTTACACCTGCTTTCAGTGAATATGAAAAAGGTCTCAGGATGGCCGGCGCTGAAGTGTCATATTTCCAGGCAGATGAGAAAAGCGATTTTTCTGTCGATATTGACTGTTTTTGCAAACGTCTAAAGGAAGGTTTTGATATTGTCTATCTTTGTAATCCGTCCAACCCTACTGGTGTTTTGACTCCAAAGAATGAATTGCGCAGAGTGATAGCTTGTGCCGAAGATACGGGAACGCTTGCAGTCATAGACGAGGCCTTCATAGATTTTGTGGAGGAAGAGTCTGTAAAAAAAGAGATTTTGAAGTTTTCCAATCTGATAGTTCTCAGATCGATGACGAAATTTTTCGGCATTCCGGGGCTTCGCATAGGGTATGTCATCGCGGCGCCGTCATGTGCCGCAAAGTTGAAGGAAAACAGGATCCCATGGACGGTAAACTCTCTGGCGCAAAAAACGGCGCTTAAAGCCCTTATTGATGGAGATTATATCAAGGCAACAAGGCGCTATATATCAACCGAGAGAGAGTTCTTAAGAACTGCTTTAAATGAGATTTTCGGGATGAACGCCCTTGAAGGTGCGGCAAACTTCCTGCTTGTACGAATAAATAGCATGGAAGGTATGAACTCTACAGAACTCAGAGACAGACTGGCTTCGGAGGGATTGCTAATAAGAGACTGCAGCACATTTCAGGGAATGGGAAACCGCTTTTTCCGTGTGGCAGTGAAGAAGCATAAGCAGAATATGGTTCTTATTGAAAGGTTGCACAAATTGGGGACCGGTTTACCATGCAACGATTGAAGCATTCTGAAACTGCTTCAACCGTGAACGACGGTTACTTATTTTTTAGCGGCAAAATCGCCTTTTCCGGACAGATCTGGGCACAAACAGCGCATCCCACACACATGACAGGGTCGATTGTTACCCTGTTTTCCTTTATGAAAAATGCTGGGCATGCAAGCTCATTGACGCAAGTTCTGTGGTTTTTGCATTTATCGCTGATATAAAATGGCAGCGCTTTCAGCATTTTCAGGCTTTTAGCATAAAGGGTACACATCTGTTTTGATATAATAACTGAAACGCCCTTTACATCCAGGGCTTCTTTTATGGTTTCTATGCTTTTCTGCACCCTGTACGGCTTGATAACAGAAACATGTGATATGCCCAAAGATCTGACGACCTTTTCAATAGAAATCTGATTATATCCGTCAAGGTTTAACTTCTTCATATCAACGCCCGGATTCGGTTGATGCCCGGTCATGGCGGTAGTCCCATTGTCTAAAATTACCAGCGTAAAATTATGGTTGTTGAAAACAGCGTTTACCAGGCCTGGTATCCCTGAATGGAAAAAGGTTGAATCACCTATAAAACCAATTACCTTTTTGCCCGTTACCTTTGAAAATCCGCATGATGTGCCTATAGAAGAACCCATGCATATCAGAAAATCTCCCATAGACATTGGTGGTAAAAAACCAAGTGTAGAGCAGCCTATATCTATTGGACAAATTGTATCCATACCTTTGGCCGCCTTTTTAACTGCATAATAGGTGGCTCTATGTGAGCAGCCGGCGCACAGGTTGGGGGGACGCATCGGAATTTCAGGGATATCGGAAAGATCAGGAACTGCGGGCGGTGTGAATGCAACGCCAAAGTATTCTGCTGTACATTTCCTGACAAGGCTTGGATTAAATTCGTAAAGACGCGAAAAAAGATCCTTTGCCTTGCCCATTATGGGCAGTGTTAATCCTTCCTCCTGGGCGAGCGCTTTTACGCTTTCTTCCATATAAGGCTCACCCTCTTCTACAATTAAAGCCTTTTTACACCCTTTTAAGAAATCTTTTATCATAATTTCAGGCATGGGGTGCGAAAACCCGATGCGAAGTATTTTGGCCCTGCTTTTCAAATTCAGGTCGTTTAATGCGTCATATACATAGTTATAACTCACTCCATTGCATATAATGCCCAGGTCGCCATTTCCTGTAATAAAATTATATTTGCTTTTTTCGGATATTGTTTCAGCTTTTTCAAGGTT
>JAFCZU010000082.1 GCA_019314185.1 Deltaproteobacteria bacterium
CACTCTTAGAGTTAATCTTTGGGGTTGGCTGTTCCAAAATAATATAAGAGTCGGTTATATCCAGAATTCGGGTTTTTCGAAGGTCATCCTTGCTGTCAAGATCATCTCCTTTCCGGACTCGCAGATCAACTATGCTGTTAGGACCTATTTTGGACAATGCTTCCTTAACGGTTGTCATGATTTTCTCCATACAGGTTATAAATCAAACAGTTTCTTTTCACCAATCCTGCTCAACTTAGTTACTCAAGTTTCGCACCCTTGATTTCTATCAATATCAAGACGGTAAGGGTTGGAAATAACATTTTTACAGCGAAATCATTTACTTATATTTTGTAAACAGCAACCTGTGCAACATACATTATAGATCAGGCGCAAAGGAGATATAACATATTTAATTTAATGATGTATTAAGCATCAATCTTATATTAATTGATTGGCGCCGTTGTAAAAACCACAGGCAGTATATTTCGGTTTAAAGTGCGGAACTTGAGTTAGTTACAATTTTTGCTTAACAACCTCTTCTTTAAGATATCGAAAAACATCATGGCCTTCTTTTGATGCTCGCTCCTTTCCTGTTGCCACTTCATATATCAGCTCAATTTTCTCTTTGTCAAAATTGCTTATTCGCCTGTCAATGAGTTTTAAAAAATTATGGGTTAAGCTGTAGATAACAATCGGCCCAAAAATAATTTCTCCGCCCTCCTTCTTGCTCAAAGCGCCAATGATATGGTAATCCTCAATTTGCATTGATTTCGGAGGAAGATTGTACCCAAGAAGTTCTGCAAACAGGGAAAGAGATTCTATGACAGCGTCGACATCCTTCATTTCCATGGCAATAATACCATCTTTTTCAATCTCTTCGATGTCGGATGCATTAAAGGAAAGATTAAGCATGGTTAGACATTCTTTTTGTATTGCTCTGACAGATTCCTCCTTTTTGCTGACAATCACATCTGAATCGTTTAATATCTTGATTATATTGCGGATGTTAAGCATTTCCTTGACTATCGGGCTTTTGCGCAACACTATATCTTCAACAGTGGCAGCATATATAGCCAGTTCATTATCAAGCACCAGAATCCTCTCCATACCTGAATCCGATTTCAACAAATAAAGATCAAGATCCCTTTCATGTCTTAATTGATATTGACCCATTTCAAGAAGATTGCGCATTGTTTTTTTGTCAATCCTGCGGCCGCTATCGGAAGGCACAATAGAATTGAGAATAATACCGGTCATTTTATCGATCTTGATTTTTTTCAATAGATTTTGTTTAAAAGACATGAACTTCACCTTTTTTGATGAATCTAATAAATTACAAAAACTTTTATCACAGACAGAGTTGGTAAAAATAGTCAATTTTTTATTATTTTATGGCTGATGCATAATAAAGTCAACTGAAAGAGCCATTGATGCCAATAAATTGGATAAATTTCAAAATGTTAAATTACCGGTTGATTAACAAGGGCATTATGTTTATATTAATAAATTCGTAAAAAACTCGAATTCATCGAAGATCAGAGGTCAAAAGTTCAGCCAAAACAACTTTATAAAAATGGGATAAAACATGAATAACTTTGTAAAAATTACATTTAACAAAAAAACATATGAACTCCCTGTGATCACAGGCTCCGAAGGGGAAAAGGCTATCGATATATCCGCACTGCGCAAAAAAACCGGACTGATCACACTTGATCCGGGATTTGCCAATACCGGCAGCTGTATAAGCTCTATAACATTCATGAGCGGTGAAAAGGGAATCCTGCGTTATCGCGGCATACCGGTTGAGGAACTTGCCAGGCGTTCCAGTTTTCCTGAAACAGCATATCTTCTGATAAACGGTGTTTTGCCAAATAGAGAGGAACTCACAAGGTTCTCAGTTCTGTTGAACGACAATTCACTTGTACATGAGGATATGCAGATTTTTTATCAAAACTTTCCAAGGGCTTCTCATCCAATGGGCATTTTATCTTCAATGGTAAATGCATTAAGAAGTTTTTATCCTGAAATCCAAACCGTAGAAGAAATTAACAAAACAGTCACACGACTTCTCTCAAAAACGAGAACTTTGGCAGCCATGTCATATAAAATATCCAGGGGGCATAAAGTCGTATACCCGCGCCCTGATCTGCCTTATTGCGCAAACTTTCTGAACATGATGTTTGACAGCCCTGTAAAACCTTATCATATAGACAAAGAGCTGGTAAAAGCATTAAATGTTTTCTGGATTCTCCACGCTGATCATGAACAAAACTGTTCCACATCAGCGGTAAGGATTGTCGGAAGCGGAAGGGTTAATCTTTATGCGGCTATTTCCGCTGGAATAGCTGCTCTCTGGGGGCCTCTGCATGGAGGCGCGAATCAGGCTGTTATTGAAATGCTGTCCGACATTGCAAAAAATGACGGCAATATCAACAATGTCATTAAAAGGGCTAAAGACAAAAATGATTCTTTCAGATTGATGGGTTTTGGGCATAGAGTTTACAAAACATATGATCCCAGAGCTAAAATTATGAAAAAAACCTGCGATAAGGTTCTAAAAAAGCTCAAAATAAACGATCCCTTACTTGACATCGCAAAGGAGCTGGAAGAGATCGCTTTAAATGACAATTATTTTATCGACCATAATCTTTATCCGAACGTCGATTTTTACAGCGGCATTTTACTGCGTGCAATGAGAATACCTACAAATATGTTTACAGTCATGTTTGCCATCGGCAGACTCCCCGGATGGATTGCTCAATGGAAGGAAAGCGTGGATGATCCCGAATGGAGACTCAGCCGGCCACGTCAAATTTACAACGGACCAACAAAAACAAAATACATACCCATTGATGAAAGATAATATTGAAATCGTAAAAGCACGTGCAGAAAAGCTGTTTATCGATGCAAGAGGAAGTCACGACTGGGACCACACGCTTCGTGTCGGCAGATTGTGCGAGCGTATCGGGCATGTTGAAGGCGCTGACATGAAGACACTCCTTATTGCAGCCTACCTGCATGATATTGGAAGAAGCTGCCAGGATGCTTCAAATGGCGCGGTTTGTCACGCTGAAAAGGGCGCCATGATGGCACAACCTATCATAAAAGATCTTCCTTTTTCAAAAAAACAAAAAGAAAATATTATCCACTGTATTAAAGCACACAGGTTTCGGGGGAATAATGCCCCAAAATCGATTGAAGCAAAAGTATTGTTTGACGCAGACAAGCTGGATGCCATTGGAGCTATCGGAGTAGCAAGAGCATATCTGTTTGCCGGCGAGCTTGGCGCACGGCTTCACAGCCCGGAGATTAATGTTGAAGAAGCAAAATCTTACTCTAAAGACGATACAGGATACAGAGAATTTAAAGTAAAACTCAACAAGATTCAGAATAAAATACTTACAGGGGAAGGTCGAAAAATCGCAAAAGAGCGCCATTCTTTTATGGAAGCTTTCTTTAAACGTTTTTTAGAAGAATATGATGGGATAAGGTAAAGCACCTTCGGTGCGAAACTTGAGTAAAGTATATTAAAGTGCCTGAAGCGCTGGATTACTTTGTGAACATAGAGGCTAAAATGTTAAAAAAAATCTTATTAAAATACTGGTTTTTTATCGGGATTGTAATTGTTGCACTTGCTGCTTTTAATTTTCCGGGTATCGGCGCAAAAATCAAGGAATGGAACCTGCTGAAAATCGGTATTTTTATCGCATTTTTAATCACCGGTCTTCAGCTGGATACAAAAGCGATTGTCGATGAAATAAAAAACATCAAGACGTTGTCCGCATCACTTATTTCTTCCCTGATATTGTTTCCTCTGATTACATTTTTTCTGGCAGGTCTTTTGTTTAAAAGCTCAAACGATTTCATTGTCGGCGCCTGTATTATCGCTGTAGCGCCGGTAACCGTAGCATCAGGTACTGTTTTAACAGGCATTGCCAGGGGCAATATTCCGCTTAGCCTGTTCATATGTATTTCCAGCAATTTTGCGGCAATATTTACCATACCTTTTTCTCTGAATCTTCTTTTACAGTTTAACCAAGATATGAATCTTCCGGTACTTGCCATGATCAAAAGCCTGATTATAATCGTTTTGATCCCGATAATACTGGGTCAGTTATTACGTACCAGCATCAAAAATTATATTATGCCATATAAAAAACTGTTTTCAATTTTTTCCCAGCTAATAGTTCTTCTCATAATTTTTAATGCAATATCCAGTTCAACATCAAAAATAGCTACCGCAGGACATAAAATAATCTTTATTTTTCTGTTTATGATACTCCTGCATACAATTATTCTTTTGCTAAATTTCGGAATATCTAAAATCATACGCTTAAACAGAGCATCAACATCCGCTTTTACCATACACACATCTCAAAAAACACTAACCGTTTCATATATTGTATGGGCAGGATATTTTGCCTCTGATTTTCCTATGGCGATGATCCCGCCTATCAGCTACCATCTGACCCAGATGATCATGGATACATTTCTGGCGCATCGCTTCATGGATCTGGCAAAGCAGGAACTCACTTGATTTATCTTTCCATTCGCCAAGAGCTTATCCGAAAGCAATTAATTAACAAGCAAAACCGAAATATCCTTAACGAGCTGAAGCACTTTTTGTGAAACACTACCAAGAATAAACTCAGCGATTCCAGACTGTCCTCTTCTCCCAATGATAATGGTGTGATAGCCGGATTGCCCTTCTTTAACAATATCCCTTGCAACCCCCTTTTTTTTGCGTTTTGCCTTTATGGTCACATTCCCTTTTTTATACCCGGCATCTATTAAAAATAGCCGGGCCTTTTGGAGTGCGCTGTCAACCAGGTCCTTTTTTTTCTCTTCAAGTGTACAAAAAGACTTTTGTTGAGATTTAAAATAAGGGGTCAATTCCGGGCTATTCATATCACACAGGGCGGCAGTGTCCTGAACTATATTTAACAATGTAATTTTATTATCCGTGGCAAAATTTTTTGCTACATATTCCACCGCCCGCATGGCGTTATCAGAGTCATCAAACGCTACGAGTATTTTTTTATCCATGAGTTATATCCTCCTTATTATATGATTTAATCTTTTAGACTTATTATAGCCGACTTAATCTGATTCCAACTTTTTTTACAAGTTTATAAATGTTTTTTAATCAAAAACAGATGGCTTCGTAAAAAGCCGGAATCCAGTTTTTTCAAGCAGTTGCAGAGCATCTGGACTCCGGTTTTCACCGGAGTAACGACTTTTTACGAGTTTATCAAAAACAAGTTAAGCCCTAATTTTACAACAGACCGATTACCACGTCATTAACGGGGATATCTTTCATATTCTTTGAATAGTATGAAAATACAATTTCCCCTGTTTTGTTTATTACAAACAGAGCGGGCATGAGCCCTAATTTTGCAAGCTTCCATTGTTGTTTATATAAGTTGGCGACTTTATGATCAGGGTCCGGGATGCCATAAAACGGGAGATTGTTTTTTGAAAAATATTTTGAAGTTTTTTCAATATCGTGCGGAGTTATAACTACAACTTTAGCATTTTTAGCAACAAATTTGTTGTAATCTTGTTTCATCTGGCCCAGATGTTTGCGCGCATATGGTCAGCTGAAACTTCGGATAAAAATAAGAACAACCGTACCAGCTTTTTTCAGCTTTGAGAGACTAATACTGCTGCCATTATAAGTATTAGCAGTAAATTCCGGAGCCTTATCACCCTTTACAAGCAATTTAGTATTGTTTGGCATGACAGGATAATCCTTATGATTTAGTTGTTTAAAAAATATCCTCTATGGTAAAAGCCATAACAAATTTTAAAATAGCTAAAGTGTTACATGACTTTTTATATTACATGTATAAATAAAAAGGACAACCCATTTCATCAAAAGTAAAAGTTTATTTTATTCTTGACTTAGAACCATTCTAAAGTAATAGCATATTATTATGGATTTAAAAAAGAAAATAGCCGGGCTTCAGGGAAAAAAGGTAACTTTGACAATACAGCGCCATGCGGTGCTGGAATATCTTTATAAAAATCGAACCCATCCAACGGTGGAGGAAATCTATACTAACTTAAAGGCAAAATATTCTGTAATTTCAAAGGCTACTGTGTATAACACTTTAGATTTTCTAAAAAAGCATGACACTATTAAAGAGATAACAATTGAAAAGGGCAAGGCACGTTTTGACTACAAGATTGAGCCGCATCATCATTTTTTTTGTCGTAAGTGCGGTTATATTTGTGATCTTGATGTAAAGGGATGTGCCCTCGCAGGGAAAAAAATGATGGACGGGCACAAAATTGAGGAGCTAAGGCAGTATGTCATCGGCATTTGCTCAGAGTGTTTGAAAAGAAAGAAAGATTCCTGATGATTGATGGCGTCGTAAAAAGTCCCACGCTATTGCGTTGTAGTATTTCTTCAAACACTCGGCATACAGACCTTTGAAAAATGTTCAATTTTGTGGTGGCAGGAGGTAAAAGGGGACGTTTTGCAAAGATCTCAGGAAAGGAGGCTGCATGAAGAGAATTATTATATTTTTTTTCACTTCCCTGATAACACCGATACTCATGGCAGGCATTACTTTGGCAGAAGAGGGAAAAGTCTGTATCGGGTGCCACAGGGTAGTAACACCACTGTTGGTTAAGGATTGGCAGAGCAGTAAACATAGTGATAATGAGGTTACCTGTGATGCTTGTCATGGATCCGAGCACAAGAGTAAAAAAACATCTCACTTAGCCAGGATGCCTGATGAAAACATCTGTGCGGAGTGTCATGAGGAACAGTTTAATCAATTCACTAAAGGAAAGCACAACTTCGGATGGACATCATTGAACGCCTTGCCGATCACCCATATGGAGCCTGATGAATTGATGGAAGGCGGGAAAGGATGCGGCGGATGCCACAATATGGGAGTAAAATCAGAAGTCCAAAAAAAGGAGTTACGTGAAAAAGGTTATACCTACCGAACAAATTCCTGCGATGAATGTCATACTCGACATACCTTCTCTAAAAAAGAGGCCCAGGATCCCAAAGCATGCCGGACATGCCATATGGGGTTTGACCATCCTCAGTGGGAGATGTATGAAAGCTCTAAACACGGAGTTAGATACCAACTAAAGGAAATTGGAAGACTACCCAAAGAAGCGGCCGCCCCTACCTGCCAGTTCTGTCATCTACCTAATGGAACCCATACCAACAAAGTAGCCTGGGGTTTTTTGGCGGTAAGGCTTCCCCTCCCCAAAGATAAACAATGGGCAAAAGACCAGACCGCAATTCTTAAAGCGCTTGGGGTATTAGATCCGGCGGGAAAACCAACTGCCCGGCTGGATATCGTTAAGGCCGCTGATATGGTACGGCTGACCGAAGAAGACTGGCAGGCCGAACGGAAAAAGATGATAAAGACCTGCAAAAAGTGCCATTCTGAAAAATATGCCACAGGAGAGCTTGAAAAGGGCGATCAGATGATCAGGAAAGCGGATCGTTTAATGGCAGAAGCCATAAACATTGTAGCTGATCTGTACAAAGACGGCATTTTGAAGAAACCGGCTCACTACACTTATGCTTATCCCGACTTTTTACATTTTTACCAAACCGGGGGTTCTTACATTGAACAGGTACTATTCAAGATGTACATGAAACACAGAATGAGGACATATCAGGGGGTTTTTCATGCTAATCCTGATTATGCTTACTGGTATGGATGGGCAGCCATGACCAAAAGTCTGGATGAAGTCAAGAAAATAGCCAAAGACTTGAGATTTAAGTTCGATGTCCAGCAAAAAAGGAGATAATGTTATGGGTGAAAAGATAGAAGTGGGATGCGCAAGACCCATCGGAGGTCCTGTGGAATCTTCTTCAGATGAAGACAAGCAAACAAAAGAAAAGGAGGCAATGAAAATGAGCGTACAAGTGGGTAAAAAGGCGCCGGATTTCCAGGCTCCAGCGTTTCATGAGGGGCAATTTAAACAGATCAAACTTTCCGATTATTTGGGTAAATGGGTACTGCTCTGTTTCTACCCAGGGGATTTTACCTTTGTTTGACCAACAGAACTGACGGCAGTTGCCGCCAATTATGAAGCGCTAAAAGAATTAGAAATTGAAGTGTTTTCTATGAGTGTAGACAGCGTCTTTACTCATAAAATCTGGCAGGAAGAGGAGCTGTCCAAAATGATAGATGGGGGCGTTCCCTACCCGATGCTATCCGATGCAGGTGGCAAAGTTGGAAGATTCTATGGAGTATATGATGAGGATTCAGGAGTAAATATTCGAGGGCGTTTTATTATTGATCCTGACGGTATTGTCCAAGCCATGGAAATTCTGACTCCTCCGGTGGGCAGGAATGTTGCGGAGTTGATACGTCAGGTACAGGCGTTTCAGCATGTTCGAAAAACCGGAGAGGTTATGCCGTCCGGATGGCAACCGGGTAAGCCAACCCTTAAACCAGGGCCTGATTTGGCCGGCAAGGTATGGAAGGTATGGAAACCTGAAAAGATCTCTTGATAAAATGGACTATGGAGGAGTTGATTATCATGCTTAACAATATATTACGATTATTTTGATCGTAATATACTATAGGAGCTCGTCCAAAAATTTGGTCTTGCTTTCACACTTTTTCGTTATGGACATAATTTTCGGGCAAGCTCTTGGAGAGAAATGAAAGCCATGAAAAAAATTCTAATACACTTTATAGCCCTTGCTGTTTGTGTTTTTGTATTTGCTTCTACTGTTATGGCTGCTAAATCGCCGCCGGTAAAAGGGGCAATACTGCCGGGAATAAAGCTTGTCGTACCTGTAAAAGATAGTGATAGAAGCTATCTTGGTCTTCCCGCTTCCGGTTTCTTCAAAATATCACAGATCAAGGCGAGGGTAGTGCTCATCGAAATTTTCAGCATGTACTGCCCTCACTGCCAGGGCAATGCGCACAACGTAAATAAACTATATAATATGATAGAAGATAATCCGAAGTTGAAGGGTAAGGTCAAATTAATAGGAATCGGAGCAGGAAATTCTTCTTACGAGGTAGAAGTATTTGCGAAAACATACGATGTTTCTTTCCCTCTTTTTGCAGACATGGATCTTTCTATCCACAAGGTTCTGGGAGAGGTCAGGACTCCATACTTCATAGGAATCAAAATCAATAATGATGGGACTCACCGGATTTTTTATTCCAAACTTGGCGGCGTCAATAATCCTAATCAATTTCTGGATTTGATGCTTCGATTATCTGGAGTAAAGTAAGGGGGTGCGAAATGAAAAAAAGCAATTGTTGTTTAAGTGTATTGATGGGGATGGCGCTGATCTTTTTGCTTGGGATAACTTCTTCCTACGGCCTTTCAGATGTTTTTAAGGATAATATTTATCACCCTGAAAACCTAAAACCCACAGACAGTGTTTTGAAGATAAAGATAGGAGATCGTGCTCCTGACTTCACGCTTCCCGCAGTTTTCGGAAAAAAAATCTCCCTTAGCCGGTACATCGGAAAAAAGAATGTGGTCATCTCTTTTGTTCCTGCCGCATGGACACCGGTTTGTTCAGACCAGTGGCCCGGTTACAACATTGTGAAAAGCATATTCGATAAAAATGATGCTATACTTCTCGGAATTACGGCGGACAATATCCCGACTCTCTTTGCATGGACGAACCAGATGGGGGACTTATGGTTTCCTGTTCTTTCCGACTTCTGGCCCCACGGCAGAGTAGCTGATGCGTATGGAGTGTTACGTTCCGATGGGACTACGGAAAGGGCGCTTTTTTTAATCGACAAGAAAGGCATCATCCGTTATATCGACGTGCACGATATCAACAAACGGCCGCGCCTTGAGTTCATTGTCAGAGAACTGGAGAAGCTCAACAAATAGATAAATAACCCGGGTTGTCAGGTTCAAGGTTTAGGGTTGGGCGCATTAAAGATAACGTAGGGTTCATTCCAAACTTCTGTGCAAAACAGCCTGCTGCATGATTTTTCGTTCAGGCATTATTTAACCCTGAACCGCGGAACTTTGGACCTAAGTAGCTCAAGTTTCGCACCCTTTAATTTAGCCAAAGCGTTAGACGGCAAGGGCTAAAAATAAATTTTAAGGCGAAATATACTGCCTGTGGTTTTTACAACGGCGCCAATCAATCAGTATAAGATTGATGCTTAATACATCATTAAATTAAATATGTTATATCTCCTTTGCGCCTGATCATAATGTATGTTGCACAGGTTGATATTGCCCTTACCGTCTTTATATTGATAGAAATCAAGGGTGCGAAACTTGAGTAAGTAGTTACCTAAATTTTTCAGAGGCAATAATAAAATGAAAGCTAAAATAATTGGGGTAATCATTGGAATAGTTTTCTTAACATGCGCAACTGCTGTTGCAGTTCAAAATCAGGGTGCAAAAAATATTGCACTTGACAGCGACAAAAAGACTGAAGTTAATTTTCCCCATCACCTGCATCAAGACACGATAGGCAACTGCAACGTATGTCATGACCTGTTCCCAAAAACAGCAGGAATAATAAAGATTTTAAAAGAACAGAAGAAGCTGAAAAAAAAGCAGGTCATGAATAAGACGTGCATCAAATGCCATAAGGCAAAGAGAAATGCGGGAGAAAAATCAGGGCCGATAAGATGTTCTAATTGCCATGTCAAATAACATAGCCGTTCACGAATTGAAACTTGAAATTGGAAAGTAGAAATTTGGGAGATACCTTATGAAAAATAAAACATTAAATCCATATATAGCCGGTGTTCTGGTCGGCATATTACTTGTTTTATCGGTAATTGTTGCGGGTAAATATCTTGGAGCATCGACAACATTTGCACGGGGCGCGTCTGTAATAGAAAAAACTTTGGGAATCGACTATTCAAAGTTCGAATATTTTACAACAAAAAAAGGAAAATACGGGCCTGATTCTCTTCCGAACTGGCAGCTTATGTATGTTATTGGGATTGCGATTGGCGCTTTTATTACTTCTATACTGTCGGGCGACTTTAAAGTGCAATCTGTTCCGGACATGTGGAAAGGCAAATTCGGTTCAAGCTCTGTTAAAAGAGGAATCGTTGCGTTTACAGGAGGAGCAATCGGTCTTATCGGCGCGAGACTTGCCGGGGGATGTCCCACAGGGCACGGACTCAGCGGGTTGTCCCAGTTGGCCGTGAGCGGTTATATTGCTCTGGCATTCTTTATTATCGGAGCAGTATTAACTGCAAAATTGTTATATTCCGACAGGAGGAGGTAAATTATGAGTTTAGTATATGGACTTATTACGGGTATTCTTTTTGGCACAATCCTCCAAAGATCCGGTATTTTAAATTACGAAAAACAGGTCGGCGCTTTAAGGCTTATTGACATGACGGTTTTCAAATTGATGTTTACCGCAATAATTGTTGGATCAATCGGTATTTATCTTTTCAAAGACCTTGGCGTTATCACGCTTAGCATTAAGGCCACGTCAATTGGAGCCCAAGTGGTCGGCGGGTTAGTTTTCGGAGCAGGCTGGGCGTTGTTAGGTTATTGCCCTGGAATTTCGGCAGGAGCGCTTGGCGAAGGCCATGTTGACGCATTTTGGGGGATTTTGGGAATGCTGTTTGGCGGCGCCGTTTACGCAATCATTTATCCGGCTATGAAAAAGTATATTATCAGCATCGGCAAATTCGGGAAAATATCTCTCCCTCAAATATTGGGAATTAATCACTGGATAGTAATCATAGTAATTGGAGTCTTGGCTATCTTGTTGTTTGTATATTTTGAGAAAAAAGGATTGTAAGAATATTAAGAGCAAAGAAAGATAAACGCATCCAAAATTTTACTGGTTTGGCCCTGGTATTGCGAGAACAAGCACGGGTCTTCTTTTCGAGCCCGTTGACAGGCTTTGGAAAGATATCGCACTGGAAACATGATTTACCACGAATTAAGAGTCTGTAATCTTACCCAAAACAAAAACCGGCAAACAAGTTGACAAATTGAGCGCCCCCTTAAGTCCTATAGTGGATCCCAAAAATGAAACAGTGTGTTAAGGTGTGTTTCCAGGAAAAAAAGGAGGCACAAAATGAGCAGAAAAAAATACAGCAAGGAATTGAAGTCAAAAATTGCTCTTGATGCAATAAAGGGCCAGAAAACAACGTCTGAATTGGCTTCAGAATATAGGATTTACAGCGATCAAATACGTAGATGAAAGAAGCAATTGCTTGAAGCAGCACCTGATATTTTTACCAGGGGAAAAGACAAAGAATTTCTCAGGCATCCTTTTTATGGAAGTCGAAAGATGAGGGACTATTTGAACCGCCGGGGTTTCCCTGTAACCGCAAACGTGTTCAACGACTGATGGCGCTTAATGGGTATTAATCAGTGGCTCCAAAACCGAAGACAAGCAAGCCATGCAGAGAACATAAGGTGTATCCATATCTCCTGAGGAAATTATCGGTCACAGAGCCTGATCAAGCCACGGTTTGTCTTGATATTCATTTCCATTTGTCATGCCGGCCTCCTTTTCAGTTGTTTAAAAACAACTTTTATATTATACTTAAAGCAAATAATTTTGGGCTCAATCTGCCCTTACTGATTTTTTAATATTATTTAAATTTTATTATTAAATCGAATGCTTATCAACCAGACGTAGAACTTGACAGCTTCGTAAAAAATCAAAAAATACCGTTTTCCGTCATTCCGGCGAAAGCCGGGCACATAGTGATACGAACTGAAGCGTCAGAGCTAACCTTTAGCGCTATCCAGTCCTTTTAAATAGTTACAAGTTGTCTGGACTCCTCCAGAACTCAATTCGGGATCTACAGGAGTAGCGACTTTTTACGAAGGCATCAATCAGGACGGTCTCGTAAAAAGTTTTTTATGGAGGAATTCTAAAATGAACAAAATTATCCGTATTGGGGCGCTGATATCAGGGGGTGGCACAAACCTTCAGGCTATTATTGATGCCTGTGAATCAGGCAGGATAAATGGAAAAATAGTATTCGTGGGATCGGACAATCCTGATGCGCGGGGACTTGAAAGGGGTGTTAAGCACAAGATACCAACATTTGTTGTTAATTACGGATTGATAATACAAGATTATAAAAAAGAGCCGGAACAGGTAGTACTGCCGGATGATTTTGATATTGATGATATACTTGCCAAACAGTCTATTTTCCCGGACAAAACATCCGCTGAAAAGGTAAGATCTTTTTTAATTACAAGGGCTGTTGCCGAGGCAAAGCTCCTTGAAGAAATGAAATATTATCAAATCGATCTCCTCGTTCTTGCCGGTTTTATGAGAAATCTTACTCCATATTTTATTGACAGGGTAAATACTGTTCCAGGGCTTCAGCGCATCATGAACATACATCCTGCCCTGCTTCCAGCATTTCCCGGTGTTGATGGATATGGTGATACATTCCGGTATGGATGCAAAGTCGGAGGCTGTACTGTACACTTTGTCGATTATGGTGAAGACTCCGGCCCTATAATAAATCAGAAAGCCTTTCAGATTAACGAGAATGACACATTGGATTCAATAAAGAAAAAGGGTTTAAAATTAGAGTGGGAGCTTTACCCTAAATGTATTCAGTTTTTCGCGCAGGACCGCCTGAAAACCGTAAAAATGTCACATACACTTAAAAACGGCAAAATATATCAAAGGCTAATAGTGAAAATAGCTCAGCCGGCATTGATCTGATACATTAGTAACTCAAGTTTCGCACTCTTTAATTTAGCCAAAGCGTTAGACGGCAAGGGCTAAAAATAAATTTTAAACCGAAATATACTGCCTGTGGTTTTTACAACGGCGCCAATCAATTAATTAATACATCATTAAATTAAATATGTTTTATCTCCTTTGCGCCTGATCATAACGTATGTTGCACAGGTTGCTGGTTAAGAAATACAAGTAAATGATTTCGCTGTAAAAATGTTATTTTCAACCCTTACCGTCTTGATATTGATAAAAATCAAGGGTGCAAAACTTGAGTTAGTAAAAAACTAAGTAATAGCGCTTCGCGCCGCTGTAACTGCAAATAACTTGCGCAAGTTATCAACATTTGCAATATATATCATCAATCATAAAGGGTGGATTTTCCTTTGAAACAAAGACTGAAAAACGTAAATGACCGTATTAATAATGCGGCTTATGCCTGCGGCAGAGACCCTGAAATCATCAAACTCGTTTCTGTAAGCAAAACCATATCTGCAGACAGAGTAAGGAAAGCAATCAATGCCGGAGCTAACATCCTTGGAGAAAATTATATCCAGGAGGCGATGGAAAAAATCAGCGAGCTTTCAGCCTATCCTGTGTCATGGCATTTTATTGGACACCTGCAAACTAATAAGGCAAAGTATGCTGTAAGGCTTTTCGATCTAATTCATACTGTGGACTCCCTTAAACTGGCCAGGGAATTAAATAAGCAGGCAAAGAAGATAAATAAGATCCAGCATATTATGATACAGATAAATATCAGCATGGAATCTTCAAAATCAGGGGTTTATGAACAAGATTCTCTGAAACTTACAAGGGATATAAGCTGTATGCAAAACCTGTCAATTAGAGGGCTCATGACAATACCACCGTTTTTTAACAGCCCTGAAAAGGCTCGCCCATATTTTTCAGCTCTTCGCAAACTGCGTGATAAGATCAAAAAAGAGGCCATTCAAAACGTCTCAATGAAAGAACTTTCCATGGGCATGACAGGCGATTTTGAGGTTGCCATAGAGGAAGGGGCTACTCTGGTACGTATAGGAACCGCAATTTTTGGAAAGAGAAATTGAAAGTTCTGCTTCATATATGCTGCGGTCCATGCGCTATATATCCTGTTAAAATTCTCCGATCAAAAGACATGAGTGTAATGGGCTTTTTCTATAGAAATAATATCCATCCATATACAGAATGTTTAAAAAGGCAGGAGACTCTGCAAGACTATGCCGGCAGTATCGATCTGAACGTCATATACCAGGAAGAATATGATCTGGAAGGTTTTATTAAAAATGTTGTTTTCAGGGAATCAGATCGCTGCTCCTTTTGCTATCATGACCGTCTGAGATCAACCGCTCTTGTGGCAAAACGGGGAAAATTTGATTATTTTACTTCCACTCTTTTATACAGCAAATTCCAGAAGCATGACCTTATAAAGTCCATGGGAGAATCCATCGGCAGGTCTGTAGGCATCCCATTTTATTATATGGATTTCCGCGCTGGATGGAAAGAAGGAATTGAAGAATCAAAACGTCTTGGCATGTATCGACAGCAGTATTGCGGATGCATATACAGCGAAAAAGAAAGATACTATCATAGCGATTCATCGGCTCGTTAATCTGTCAGTCTGGAATTTATGCATTCCAACGCAGGAGCATGGGAACGAGAAAAGTGGTAACGGTAAGAGAATATTGAACGACAGAGTAACAATTCTTTTGAACGTCGAATAATGAAATCGCTTCGCTCCGCCAATTTATAAATTGGCAGAATTCCTTATTCAAAATTCGATGTTGGACGTTCGATGTTCGACGTTCATCTTTTAAGCCCGCTCAAAGGGCGCTAAGTTCAACCCTAATCACTGACTAACCTAACTATGTTCAGCAATCTAATATATTTAATCATTATACTGCTTATATACACTACCTGTCAGCCATCTGAAGAAACAAATTTCACTTTGCCGGTGTCTTTAGCCCTTTTTATTGGTCTTATTGTAATTTTTGCATATTATACATGGCTGCGGTTTCAAAGACTTGAAAAGCAGATTGAGAGACAAGATTTTGACCATCTTGACCACAAATTTGATTCAATCATAGACAGGCAGTCTGTGATTGCAATCATGATTTTTGCCATAAATATATACGGGCTTAACCTGTCGTCATTCCTGATAAACATACCGGTTTTTTCAACAATTCCAACTTTTCAGGCGCTTGTTTTTCTTGGGCTTTTTGTCTTCTATCTTACAATAATATGGTTTTGCGCCTATGGAACTTATCAAAAATTAAACAGAATCAGCCTTTCAAGACGGTCATATATTCTGTCAAACATTTCCTTTTCCATTCCTGTGCTTTTACCCTGGCTGCTGCTTTCCGGAATCGCAGATATAATAAATATCCTTCCCTTTGAAATACCGAAACGTTTTCTTGCCACTACCCAGGGTGAAATAATCTACTTTTTTGTTTTTCTTGCCGGTATCGTAATTATCGGGCCTGTGATGATCCAGAAATTCTGGAGATGCAAACCTCTTGAAACAGGACAAAAGAGAAGCCGGATAGAACACTTGTGCAAAAAAGCCGGAATGGAATATGCCGATATACTTCGATGGCCAATGTTCGGCACCAGAATGATTACAGCAGGCGTTATGGGGCTTGTTAAAAAATTCCGCTACATTCTCGTTACAGACGAGCTGCTCCAACTTCTTGATCCAAAAGAAATTGATGCGGTCATAGCCCATGAAATCGGACATATTAAAAGAAAGCATCTTTTGTATTACCTGCTTTTTTTTGCGGGCTATATGCTGCTTTCATATTCCACTTTCGATCTGCTCGTCTATTTCATTATTTATGCAAAACCGCTGTTTGCCGTCGCAAATATGATCGGTTTCAATCAGGCTGTCGTAACTTCGACAATATTCAGCATAATTACCATCCTGTTTTTTATTATCTATTTCCGTTATATTTTCGGATTTTTTATGCGCAACTTTGAACGTCAGGCAGATATCTACATATATTCTCTCTTTGAAACTGCAAAACCGCTTATTTCCACATTTAAAAAGATAGCTTTCACAAGTGGTCAACCACCCGACAAACCTAACTGGCAC
>JAFCZU010000457.1 GCA_019314185.1 Deltaproteobacteria bacterium
TCGGCCGTGCCGGCGTGGGAGTCGATAATATTGATATGTCGGCAGCAACAAAAAATGGCGTTGTTGTGATGAATGCTCCGGGGGGAAACACGGTTACTACAGCGGAACATGCGATATCTCTTATGCTTGCTCTGGCCAGGAATATTCCACAGGGTACGGCATCTCTCAGGGAAGGTAAGTGGGAGAAAAAAAATCTGGCCGGAGTTGAAATCACAGGCAAAACATTAGGGGTAATCGGCCTGGGTCATATTGGCAGGGTTGTTGCTGAAAGGGCCAATGGCCTGAAAATGAAGGTTGTTGCATCTGACCCCTTTGTGAGTAAAGAAGCAGCAGGCACGCTTGATGTTGAACTTTTACCTGTTGATGACCTCCTTGCCTGTTCGGACTTTATTACACTGCATGTGCCAAGATTGAAAGAAACTGCAAACATGATAAATAAAGCCGCCATAAAAAAAATGAAACCGGGTGTACGAATTATTAACGCTTCCAGAGGAGAAATTGTTAACCTTGATGATCTTTATGACGGGCTGACAAGCGGTCATGTTGCAGGAGCTGCTCTTGATGTTTTCCCTGTTGAGCCCCCGGATCCTTCTGTTTCTATCCTTAAGCATCCAAATGTAATTTTTACTCCTCATCTTGGAGCAAGTACAGGTGAGGCTCAGGACAAAGTAGCAGATATGATTGCAAAACAGATTGCATCGTTTCTAATAGATGATACAATAACACATGCCGTCAACTTTCCTTCGGTATCCAGGGAAATTATGGCTCAGATCCGCCCCCATCTTAATCTTGCTGAAAAAATGGGTTCATTAATAGGGCAACTTGTACGTAAAATACATGATATAACAATTACTTACAGTGGAGACGTGGCAGCCTTTGATACCAGGCCACTAACGCATGCGGTTTTAAAGGGACTCCTCGGTTCATATACTGACACGCCGGTGAATTATGTGAGCGCACCCACCATTGCCGATGCAAAAGGAATAACTGTCAAAGAGACTGTAAGCCGGGAAAAGAATGGTTTTGCAAATCTGATCAAGGTAAGGCTGGATGGCCACCAGGAAGGCTTTGGCGAAATCTGGGGTACAATTTTCGGTAAAAAATATCCGAGAATTGTGCGTATCGGTAAAATATATTTAGATGCAATTCCTGAAGGATCAATGATTATTATTCAAAACATAGATAAACCCGGGGTTATAGGTAATATTGGTACAACCCTGGGCCAAAACAACTTAAATATCGGCAGGTTCCAGCTTGGAAGACTCGAAGACCGTGCCTTATGTATGGTAAATATTGACACGCCTGCGGATGAAGAGGTTTTAGAAAAAATTAAATCCCTGCCGAACATCCTTACTGCCAAACAAGTACAGCTGGATTGATAAGTATTAAGGGCTCGGTCAAAAACAACTTAGCAGTTTATCTTTTAATTTCATTATGCCCTGTTTTTATTGACAAGCAGCGGGATTTGCATTATAATGTAGATCTTAATCTTTAATGAAGATTCATAATGAAAGAAGATTCCCCAATAAATCCTCCTTCGATGAATCTGGCGTTGTGGCTAACCATCGTTGCAATAGTTATGGGTGTGTTTATCCCGTCCATATATGAGGAACCTAAAACCGCTCTGGTTGCAGCAAAAGTACCTGAGATAGATCAGCCTCAACTTTCTGCTTCTTTACAAAAAAACCTGCTATCAGTCAAACCGGATCAAATCCTGCCCATTATCAGCTTGAATTCAGCGGAGCGCCTCTTTCAGCCTATAGTTCTTAGGGCGGCAGATCGCTATAAAGTTGACCCCGCCATGGTTATGGCTATTATTATGGCTGAGTCCAGCTATAATCCCAAAGCAATTTCTAAAAAAGGCGCGAAAGGTCTTATGCAACTAATGCCGACGACCGCCAGATCACTTGGTGTAAAGGACAGTTTCAACCCTGAACACAACATTAATGCCGGCGTCCGGTATTTCAGGAAACTTTTAAACCAGTTTGACGGAAATGTTGAGCTGGCACTTGCAGCTTATAATGCAGGTGGTAGAAAAGTCAGAGAGCACCGCGGAATCCCACCTTTCGGGGCAACAAGGTACTATATTAAAAAGGTTATTAAGTATTACCGATATTATAAAACCCAAATTGATAGCAGTCGATTGTATTCATAACGCTTCTTTGTTTATACTCTTCAATACTTTCAAGCTTGACCACCATATGCTGTATCGCTTTTCCCTTGACACACAATATGCATTATCCTATTAATTTTTAAATCTGTTTTTCTGTAAACCTATGAATCAAAGGAGAGAAAATCATGACCGATGATTATATTAACAAAACAAATGAAAAGGCCGACGAAGATTATTTAGGCGAAGGCGAGCGCCATATATGGGACAGAAAGAAATCATCTCCGATACCCCTTGCTTTGCTGGGACTTGGTTTCTTTGTCATGGTGTTTTTATTCATCGTTTTTCTTTCCAAGACTACTGATATTGCAAGTAAAACGGAAATCCTAAACATTGAAAAAAGACTGGCTCTTCTTGAAGAAAGACTTGGCAAGATAGTTAAAATCGATGAGAAACTGATACTTCTCGATACGCAGGGAAAGAAATTTGAACTGTTTGTTGACAGGTTTGACAGGTTTGAAACGTCAATGTCGTTGAAAATGGATATCATCAACAATGAACTTTATACGTCGCAAAAAAAGGGTAATAAAGCTGCTGAAAGAAAAAAACCTGAACCAACGAAGATTTCAAAAAAGATAACACATACTACCTATCATGAGGTCAAGGCTAAGGAAACACTATATCAGATAAGCCGTCATTATGGGTTAACTGTGGAGGATTTGCGTAAATTAAACAGACTTACTCCTGAGGCTGTTATTCACCCCGGACAAAAACTTATTGTTTCGCCTCATTAGTAGCTTTTTCTTCTATCTCGCTGCCCTCGACGATCTTTTT
>JAFCZU010000458.1 GCA_019314185.1 Deltaproteobacteria bacterium
CCCTCTAACCCGGCAATGACAATATCCTCTATCCTGTCAAGGACGCCGATAAGGGTAACTTGATTGCTTTCCTTTACACCATCCGGCAAATGGACATGACAGGGGAATGTTTTCAAGCCCTTGTGATGTGGAGCAGTGTCCCAACGGGATATAAGATTGTTTTTACTGTCCATATAATGGAATCTATAATGCACGTTTTCTTCTAAGAGAACTTCTTTAAAGTGGAAAAGCCATCCTTAAATGTTATGCTTCCACCGATAATACCGACATCAGCGTCTTCATCATATTCCGACCGACATCAGCGTCTTCATCATATTCCGTGTCAATGCTTACTCGCTCTGTTAACCATTCTAACTTTCCTATCCTGTTTTTGATCTTCTTAAAATAGCGAATGGTCACAGGGAGAGTCCTTTTATTATCTTTTTCTGCTTATTTATTTTGCTGTACGCCTCATATACAAAGAGCCAATCGAACCATTCAGCATCATCACCAAGTTTTCCGGCAGTGAATGCTTTATAAAACTCCGTGCTTTTCATCTTATGCTTCCTTTCAAAGCCTTTGAGGCGCTTGAGATAGTTCTCTGCCTTTACGCTCAACAGTTTCTCTTTTAAGACTATACCGGATTTAAGTATCGGCAATGCCTCGCCCGTTATCTCTATTTGTTGCATATGCTCCTCCAATTTTCCCTGCCACAAAAAAGTTACAAGTGACTAAAGTTGATGAATTCGTAAAAAGTCACGAATTTAACTATAGATGGCTATGGTAAAAAGTTTCATATACAAGGCATAGTGATTTTTCAGGATCGAAGGCATACATGTAGTATGTTGAGAGTCTGAAAAATCACTGCAACGCAGTAGATGGGACTTTTTACGACGCCATCAAAGTTAACGAGGGGACATTATGTTGCTTGTTAACTTATTCTAAACAAATCCCATAAACTTTGATTTTTGTCAATGTGAACGTGGGGATGTTGGCAGTTTTGGCAATCAGGAATTTCCTTTTCTGACAGGATAACAGGATTGACTTGATTTAAAAAAACCATTTCATGATTAACATGAACATTATCCAGTCTATCCTGTCAATCCTGTCAAAGTTTTAATAAAGTTCGCCCGCAGGGCGCTATGTTTATCGGCAAGAGAATTCAGATCAATCATAAAACGGTTCCTGCGTATATTGCTCCTTTATAAAGGCTTACACCCTCAGGCCATTGAACATAGAAGCGGTCACAGAGTTTCAGGGCGCTGATAATTTTCCCTGTAAGAGAAGGCTTTGAAATGCGAGTAATGGTTTCAACAAAAATCGCTTTTTTCCTGAAACATTTTGCCCAAAAGCATAAAGGTACGGCAATGGAAGACCCGACACAGATAACGGCAAAAGGATCCACCTTCCTGATCACTTTATAGGCATCCCTGAAACTGCTCAGTGTGTTTTTTACTTTTTCCGCGCTGGATTTCACGTTCATGGTTGTAGATTTTGCGATGATATGAACCTTGCCGTCCGGGATATCGACTACTCCAACCTTACCAGCCGCATCAGGTGTTGTTACAAACTGATAGTCGTAATCCTTCCCCAGGCCTTTTATAAGCGCCTGGGCTTCCCATAGAAATCCCCCTCCGGTTAAGGTTACAAGAATTTTCTTTTTAGACAGAACCAGGTTATTCATTAACTCCGCGTTCCTTTGCTCTGTGAAATATAATATTTATTTCACAGGAGTGTCCTTTATAGCAAAATTAAAAATTCGTTACTGACTTCTACGGACAAAGGCAAGACTCATACAAATCTTCATACTTTCTTACCATACCATCCAACGTGAATTCCTCTTTGAATTTCTTTCTTCCCACTTCTCCCATCTGCCTTCCTTTTTCCTTGTCAGTCAACAGTTCGGTAATAGCCTTCGCCAGATCTTCCGGCTGGTCAGAAGGCACAAGAAGTCCATTGCTTTCATGCTTGACAATTTCCGCATTACCCCCCACATCGGTGACAACTATCGGCTTTGCGGCAGCACATGCCTCAATCAACGTAAGGGAAAGCCCCTCGCTAAAGGAAGATAAAACAAAAACATCCAGCACACTCAGCAATTCCGCAATATCACTCCTTGTTCCCAAAAACTTGATATGGTTTTGGAGTCCAAGATCCTCCGTCAAACTTTCCAATTCACTTCTAAGAAACCCATCACCGATAATCAGCAATATCGTATCAAGAAACCTGGTTGCAATAATCTTCATTGCCCTGATAAGGCAGACATGATTTTTTATTGGATCAAGGCGTGCAACTATACCGATGACAGACTGATCGTCTGTTATCCCAAGTTGCCGCCGTATCAATATAACCTCTTGTCTTGTTCCAAACTTTTTCGAATCAATACCGTTGTATATTTTTACTATTTTTTTCTCATTCACGCCTTCATGTTCAACAAGATATCTTTTACCATGTTCTGCCACTACCACGACTCGATCCACCATTTTGCAAAGAATTCTGTTAGCTATCCTGACTTTGATGCTTGAAGAAAAATCCCTCCCATGTTCCGTATAGATAATACACGAGGTTCCCGCTATCTTGCCGGCCAGGGTTCCGTAAAAAAGAGCGGTTGGATTGTGAAGATGCAGAATCTTAATCTTTGACTTTTTAAGGTATCTTGCGAGCTTGAACGGATATAAATAGTCAATCCCAGACCGTCTTTGTAGCAGATGCACCCCAATACCCCTTTCAGGCAAACCTTCCGCCAGACTGCCAAGAGAATCATAGCAGCAGATTGAAGACCGATATTGAGAACGGTCTATTCGTTCAAGCAGGTTAACAACCATGATTTCAAGACCACCGATCTCAAGACCCTGGATGAGATGGAGTACGTTGATTTTTTTCATTTTTTTACCGCAAAGGCCGCAAAGGACCGCAAAGTTTGTTTTAAAGAGAGACCTTTGAAAAATGTTCAATTTTGTTTAAGTTCAAGGAAGGCGAAAATTTTAAATGCAGGAATACATTGAGTATTTCGAGGCTTAAAATTTGAGCCTGACGCAGTAATTGGTCAAAAGGGGGCGTTTTGCAAAGGTCTCAAAGATTTATTCTTAGTGCTCTTGGCTTTCTTAGCAGTAAGTTATTCTTATTTGGGTAATTCTTTTTCTTGTTTTTTTCCTTGGCGCTGCGCTTCTTAGCGTTCTTGGCGGTGAGCTATTCTTATTTTTTTTACCGCAAAGGCCGCAAAGGACCGCAAAGTTTGTTTTTAAATTCTTTTTCTTGGTTTTTTCTTAGCGTTTCTTGGCGCTCTTGGCGGTGAGCTATTCTTAAACTTCCTCTTCCACCCCGTGCTCCGTCAGTTGCTTTTCAAGCATTACCTTCGTCACAATGAGTATGGCTATCAGGTGATAGTAGTAATCAAAATATGCCAGACCGAGAAACGAGCCCCCAACCACGTAAGCAGCTATGCTGACATGAACCATGGACGCTAAATCTGCCATCCACTTGGTTTCAGCATTGTTTTTTGCGTTCTTGACTATCCAGGACCCGGTTCTCCAGGCAAACAGAAGGAGCAAAAGATAGAGAAACAGGCCTGCAAAACCGTGCTCTCCCAGTACTTCGAAAAAGATATTATGGGCATCATGCACATCGTCCGGGTTTGGAGCATACCGGTCAAATAACCACCCTCTAAAGCACTCAAAACCACCTCCTGTTATCGGTCGATCACTCGCTAAATTATAAGCAAACTTCCACGCGTTGATTCTTCCCATAGCAGAACCATCTTGCTGGTAAGTCTGGATGGTGTGCATTCTTTCACCCCAGTCAGCAGGCATAAATGACACTATAGATGCTGCCACTATGACCGCAAGGACCGTATATAGGATTTTTTTGCGACTTTTGAGCGTCAAAAAAAGTCCTACGACGATCGCTCCTAAAAACCCACCACGCGACTGAGTGCCGATAATGGCAAAAGCGGTCAGAACCATTGCTGCCGTCAGTCCGTGG